>CAZLII010000528.1:0-3723 GCA_964559065.1 uncultured Nitrospirales bacterium
TTCGGACCAGTCGGACCAGTCGGACGGGTCGGACGGGGATTGGGGGTGGAGACCAGGAACCATTGGAATCCACTTCAATCGGCCCAAACATGCTGCACTTTCTTAGCAGGGAGCATAGCGACCGAGAAATCCTGGCCTGTGGTGAAGATTTCTCGCTACGCTCGAAATGACAATGCTGCCTTGAAAATTTCCCGCATCTTCATCGTTAACAGGCGAGGCGATGCCTCATGTCCGACTGCCACCTAAATTCATGCACGCCTATACCGGCCTTTCGGCCCATTCGGCCATTTTTTCCTCGTAATATTTGATAATCGCGGCGCGGTGACTATTGTCGCGCGGGGGGACGTTCGGGCTGTTGATGACGGGCGCGTTCAGGTCCAGATACACGTCGGGCTTGAGATCAGGAGCGCGCCAGCGGCGCAGCGCGTCTTCCAGGGCGATGCGCTCATCACGGCATGTGGGATCATCGTAGCGGTTGACGCACTCGTGCGGGTCACGCTGCAAGTCGTAGAAGAAGGAACGTTTGTTCTGCGCATCCAGAATAATTTTGTGTCGCTCTGACCGGGCCATGATGCCGCCGCGTCCGCTCTCGGCAAAGACGAGTTCGCGCGTTCTTTGTGAATCCGCCAAATCATATCCATGCATTTGGCGCGAAGGCGACAGCCCCGCCCGGCGCAGAAGGGTGGGCGCGAGATCAACATTGCTGGTCAATACATCGGATACGACGCCGCGATCGCGTCCGGCGGGATACTTGATGATCAGCGGCACGCGCACGACGGGATCGTACATGTAGTTGCCCTTGAGCATCAGATGATGGAATCCCATGTATTCGCCGTGATCGCTGGTGTACACAATCAAGGTATTATCGTAAAGCCCCTTTTCCTTCAACACCGCTATCATGCGCCCAATCTGCCGGTCCATGTGCTCGATGGTGGCGTAGTAGTAGGCGGTGGCGCGCCGGACGGCGGATTCGGTCAGCGTGTCATGGGGGAAATAGCCCCGGTGCAGGGCGAGGTCGTGCGCGAAGCACTCCGGGGTCCAACCGGGCAAAAGACTGGTCTTCTCCGGATCATAGGCATCGCGCCATTCCAGTGGCGGATCAAAGGGATGATGCGGCTTGACGAAGCCCGCCATCAACAGGTTTCCGCCCGGCCCCCACGCTCCGAGTTCGTCCAGCGCCTTGCGCCCAATCCATTCCGTCGTGTGGTATTCGCTGGGCAGGTTCGAGGCAATGGCCCCAAGATACTCCCAGTACTCAGGCCGGGCTTTCTGGCGGTATTCGGACCGCTGGTCTTCCAGGTCAATGGCATCCACCAGCCCGGCATCGCGCAGGTCGCGGTGGTAATCATCATCCCACCGGCCGGGACCATCCTGTTCGGCGAGCCTCATGCGCTCGAAACCGACGTCGAAATAGGTCGGCGTAAAATGCATCTTCCCCACGGCCGCCGTGCGATAGCCCGCCGCCTTGAGCATCGCGGGAAACGTGTCCGTGCCCGGCGGCAACGTGCAGTGGTTGGTCCATCCCCGGTGTTCGTGCACATGCAGGCCGGACAGGATGCTGTAGCGCGATGGGGTGCATACGGGAAAAGAACAAAAGGCATTGGTGAATCGGACGCCATCCGCCGCCAGCGCGTCCAGATGCGGACTGCGCAGTTCCGGATTGCCATACGCGCCCAGGCAGTCCGCGCGGTGTTGATCGGCCAAAATAAACAGAATATTGGGGCGATCACTTTCTGTTGACATGGGAATTCCAGTGTCGGCGCTCACCGCTGATGATTGCTGTCCAGCATCCGCCGCGCGCATCGCGCCGGACAACGCAGCCGCAGCGGCAGTTTCCGCCATAAATGTTCTACGCGATATTTTTTCCGATGGACGTGTCATCGTCAGCCTTTCAAGCCAGTCTAAACACATGTGCAGTGTAATGGGAAGGCGGTGAGATTGGCAAGCATCTGTTGCGAATCAGGGGATTGTGATGGTGGGCGGTGCAGGACTCGAACCTGCGACACCTTGCGTGTAAGGCAAGTGCTCTAGCCGACTGAGCTAACCGCCCGGCGCGGTGTTTTCCGGGGCAGTTGCGTGGGAATGCTTTGCGGCGGCGAAAAAATGTCTGTACTGTCTGGGTTGCCGCCGTCGTGGCGATCGCAATCGGTAACTTTATCAGTCCTGTCGGATTGAATGCAAATTGACGGCAGATCATCGGAATCATTAAACTCTTTGTTTGCGGCATCTGCGCGTTTTGCGAAGATGTTTGGTGAAGGTTGTCGCTCTGTTGTGTATTGTGCTGACCGTTTTTGCCCCCATTTGCGTCACCCCCGCGAAAGCGGGGTCCAGAAAAATAGAAGGTCTCCACTGCATGATGTCTGGATTCCTGCGTGCGCGGGAATGACGATGGTGGGGATTCCTGGGGACTTGTTAAACAGGTATGGTTGCGGCTATGCCGCCTTAAGATTACGCCCACTGTTTCAAGACGATGGGAAGGATGCCTGCATGGGTTGGGAAGCGTGGTTCAGTTTTGCGGTGCTGGTGACTATTTTTGCCGGCCTGGCGGTGAACATCGCGCCGGATGCGCTGCTTGTGGGGGCGGTGGTGGTGTTTGCGCTGGTGGGAGTGATTACGCCGCAGGATGCGTTTCACGGGTTTTCGAACACGGGCATGTTGACGGTGGGGGCGCTGTATGTGGTGGCGGCGGGGCTTCGTGAGACGGGCACATTGAGCCGGATTGGTTCATGGGTGCTGGGCCGCGCGCGGACAGAGCGGGGCGCGATGGTGCGGATGGCGTTGAGTGTGACGGGCATGTCGGCGTTCTTGAACAACACGCCGATTGTGAGCATGTTCATTCCGATTGTGCAGGAGTGGTGCAAGCGGCGGCAGGTTTCGCCGTCGCGCCTGCTGTTGCCGTTGTCGTATTTCTGCATCTTGGGCGGCACCTGCACCCTGATCGGAACGAGCACGAACCTTGTGGTGAACGGCTTGATGATTGACGCGGCGGCGCGTGATCCGGGCTTATCGGAGACGCTTCGCCCGATGCGGCTTTTCGAATTGAGTTATGTGGGGGTGCCGTATGCCATTATCGGCGTGGCATATATGCTGTGGCTGGGCCGCAGGCTTTTGCCCGACCGCGAGGGGTTTCTGGAGCAGTTGTCGCAGCGGTCGCGGGAGTATCTGGTGAATCTGCGGGTGGAGGAAGGGTGTAACCTGGCGGGCAAGGGCGTGGAAGAGGCGGGGCTGCGCCATCTTCCGGGACTGTTCCTGATAGAAATCCAGCGGCAGGGAGACAGCATTGCGCCGGTCACGCCGGACCAGAAACTACGTGTCGGCGACATCCTCACCTTTACCGGCGTGGTGGGCACGATTATTGATTTGGAGCGAATAAAGGGTTTGTCGCCGGTGGCGGACGCGAGTTACGCAACGGTTTCAATGCAACAGCGGGACCAGGTGCTGTGTGAGGCGGTGGTGTCGGGCGTATCACCTGTGCTGGGCAAGACGGTGCGCGATGCTGATTTCCGGGCGCGGTACAATGCGGCGATTGTGGCGGTGCATCGCGGGGGCGAGCGACTTCACGGACGGGTGGGCGACATTGTGCTGCGTCCCGGTGACACGCTCCTGCTCCAGGCCGGGGCGCACTTCGTGCGCGCCAACCGCAACAATCGCGATTTTTTATTGGTGAGCGGCATTGAGGATGCGCGTCCGTTCCGTTATGACAAGGCGGCCATATCGCTGGGG
>CAZLII010000529.1:0-3709 GCA_964559065.1 uncultured Nitrospirales bacterium
CGGACGGTGCGCCCCGCGGAAAAAACCCCCGACGGCGTCATTGTCACACCGCTGTTGCGCAGCAAGCCGTATTATTGGGCCGAACGCGATGTGGCGCGCTTCGCCGAAACGGGCCAGGCGCAGCGCAACGAAGGGGATGATCCGGGGCCATTACCCTTGGCGGTGGCGGCGGTGGCCCGCAGCGATGCGGAACCCGGCGGGGGCCGTCCGCGCGAGACCCGGATGATTGTCATCGGCGATTCCGACATCACCTCGAACAACGGGCTGGCGGTGCCGGGCAATTTCAATTTTGTGCTCAACGCCTTTGCCTGGCTGACGGAGCATGAGGAATTGATTGCGATTCGCCCGACGGGCAAGGAAACGCCGCCGCTGTTGTTGTCGCCCATGCAGAAACGGGCCGTAACGTGGATTTCCGTCCTGTTCACGGCGCAATTGATCGCGGCGGCGGGATTGACGATGCGCTGGCTGCGGAGGAAGCACCAATGAAGTACAGGAGCACGCTGGCGTTGGCCCTGGCGTTGGCGTTGTTGTGCGCGGCGTATTGGGGCATGCAGTGGCGGCGCGGCCGCGCCGCGGAGCGCGCGCGCGAAGCGAAGCGCGTCTTTGCGTTTTCCGCCGGGGCGATCCACGAGATCGAAATTGACCGGTTGGACGAAGCGCCCGTGGCGGCGGGGCGTAAGGAATCTGGCGGCTGGGCCATGATCAAGCCTTCGCCGGCCATTGTTCCGCTTGAGCCCCTGTGGGACCGCGTGGCGGCGCAACTCGCGCACCTGACCAATGAGCGCACCCTGCTCGCGCGCGCGGACGACCCCGCCGCCTATGGCCTCGCCGACCCCGCCCTGACGGTGCGGGCGCGCAGCGCCGCCGGAGAGGACCATCTCCTGCGTTTCGGGTCCCTGGAGCCGACGCAGACCTACCGTTACGTCCAGTTGGACGACGGCCAGGTTTTTCTGGTGAACAAGCAGGCGTTTTTTGAACTGGACCGCTCCCTCAAGGATTTGCGCAATCGCTTTCTGGTCAATGACCGCAATGCCGCCCTGCTCCGGATGGAATTTGCCTGGATTTGGACCGGGCGCGGCACGATGATGATGGAGGACCCGCCGGAGGTCGGCGAAGAGTCCATTGCGGTGACGGTCGTCCGCGACAGCGCCACATCGCCTTGGCGCATGACGGCCCCCGTGGCGGCGGCCGCCAACCAGGAACTCGTCGAAGCGCTGGCGCGCGAAATCCAGTTCGCCGTCGGCGACGATTTCATTGACAATCCGGTCGCCTTGAGCGCCTACGGGCTGGACCCGCCCGTGGCGCGCATCACCGTGGCCGACGAAAAAGACGGCAAGCCGCAGACCATTCTCATCGGTGACGTGGATGAAGCCGGTGGCGGCGCGCGCCTCTTTGCCCGGCGCAAGGACCGCGAAGCGGTGTTCCGGCTGGATGCGCACATGTTGAGTCTTTTCCCGAAAATCCCGGACGCCTTCCGCGAACGCCGCCTGCTCACCCGACAAGCCGCTGACATCGCGGCCATAGAGTACGACGGCGCGGAAGGCGCATTTCTTTTGGAATACGACGCGACCCACGGCTGGCGGATCACCCGGCCCGAAGATGCCCCGACGGACCAGGGCGTGGTCTCCGAGTACATCGCCGCGCTCAAGATGGTCGAAGGCGCCATCTTCCAAGAGGGCGACCTGGCGCAGTACGGCCTCGATGCGCCTGAAACGACCATCACCGTCCGCTTCGCCGATGACGGCGAACCCGGCGTCATCCGCATGAAGCGGCACCCCGTGGATGACGCCTATTACTACGTCACCCAGGACACCGGGGCCATCCTGCAGGCGGCGCGGGGACAGGTCGAGCGCATCCTCACCGACCTCGCGCAGTTCCGGTCCCGCGACCTGTTCCGGTTCCCCAAGCCCCACGCCGTCAAACTCGAATTCCAGTTCGAGGGCAAAGGCTATGTTCTGGAAAGAGTCCACGGGCGGTGGGTGGTGAAGAATCCGGAAGACAAGGCGCTTGGCAACCAGAGCGATGCGCTCGTCCTGTTGGATGCATTAAGCCCCGTCTTCGCCGCCGGCGTGGCCGTGAAACCGGAAGAACATCCCAACACCGGACTGGACCATCCGATTTTTACCGTCTATGTGACTACGCATGATGAGAAAGACCCGAACGCAACACCGGTGCGCCACGGACCGCTGAGCATCGCCAATCCCGTGCCCGGAGAAGACCAACGGCGCTATGCCGCCAGCGACGCACGGCCCGGCATCTATCGTGTGCGGCAGGATATCATCGAAACAGTGAGGGAATTGTTGGATGGTTTGCGGGATATGTAGGACCCGCACGCCGCTTTAACACGGACAGGCACAGACGCACACGGACAGCAAGGAGGAAGGGGATGCCACGGACAGGAAGCGGCGGCACGCCGGCGCATGGCCTTGCAGTCCGGGCTATGCACGTTCGGAGGCCGGGCGCTTTTTTGCTTGCAGGCGCTTTGTCGGCGGGGTATACTACGCTGACCGCCGGGAATCCCGGTGCGGGCAGTTGAACAGCAAGGAGATGGCGCGGGATGCGGTGCATTTTGGGATATGCTTTACAAAAAAAATGAATTCTGCTATCCGCCGCGCCCGCGAACGGACACTTAACTTCAAGCGAATAAGGCAATTGCAGGGAGTTTCTCTATTGACACCTGCTCGGGGCTGTGCTATAAAAAGCGAAGGAAATAGGTGGGGAATTGTACATGTTTTGAAACGTCCTGCCGGGTGTGTCAGGAGCAACTGCGTGGTGCGTGCGCGAAAGTAATTCAGGTGATTCACAAGATTCATCGGGATATTCGGCTGTGGCGCGTGGCGGCGTGGTGTGTCCGGCGGGTGACGGGTGATACAACAAAGATGGATTCGGTGCGTGTCGCAATGCGGCGCGGGGGCGGGTTTTTTCCCTGCTCAAGGAGACTATCAACGTGATGCTCAGGAACGGCGTGACGGTATGCCTGGCCCTTGCGGCCATCGTGGTTGTGGTCGGACTGACGGCGTCCCCGCCCTGGCGCGCAGCGCAGGCGGCGGATGCAACGCCCGCCGCCTCGGCGTTGGCGGCCGTGGCGACAAACGCGAAGGCGGGGGAAAGCGCGCCGCGCATCGCCTGCGCGCAGAATCTCCTCGCGGACGCGGGCTTCGAGGGCGGCGCCGCATCGCCCTACTGGCAGGAGACCGCCGCAGGCGTGGAGTTCATCCGCAGCAGCGCAGCGGATGACGGCGACAGCCGCGCGTTCAGCGGCGAATGGTGGGCGTGGTTCGGGGGCAACGCGGAGGAAGATACCGAGGGCGCCCTATGGCAGGAAGTTGTCATTCCCGCAGCGGACGTCGCTTCCCTCCAGTTCTATCTGGCCATCCCCGTCGCCGAAGCGTCCGGCCGCTTTCAGGCATACCTCGACGATCTGCTGGTCTTTCAAGCGACCGAGGCGGACCAGAGGTCATTCGCGGACTATCGCCTGGTGACCGTGGACGCGACGTCCTTCGCCGATGGCGCCTCCCACGTATTGCGTTTCGAGGCGCGCACCCAGGCCGGCGGCGTGACCAATTTCTTCCTCGATGATGTCTGCCTGCAACCGACGGAGCCGGAAGGCGTCGAGAAGAAAACCCCGAACGCGCCGACGGGATTGGACGCCGAAGGGCAATCCGCCCAACAGATCACGGTGAGGTGGAACGCAGAGACCGGCGCCACC
>CAZLII010000530.1:0-3691 GCA_964559065.1 uncultured Nitrospirales bacterium
GGTGAAGGCGAAGGCGAAGGCGAGGGCGAGGGCGAAGGCGAGGGTGAAGGCGAAGGCGAAGGCGAGGGCGAAGGCGAGGGTGAAGGCGAAGGCGAAGGCGAAGGCGAAGGTGAAGGTGAAGAATCCGGCGAATGGATGCAAGTGACTGCCGCAGCACCTTGGGCGGGTCGTTCCGGACATGCGGTAGTCGTTCACGACGGAAAGATATGGGTGCTTGGTGGACGCGGGACGAATTGGCATAGCGACGTATGGTCGTCGTCGGACGGCGCAAATTGGACATTGGCGAGTTCATTTACCACATGGGGAGAACGCTGGCGTCATGCCGCGGTCTCGTTTGATGGCAAGATTTGGGTGCTGGGGGGCTATAACGGCTGGGGCGGGGGCAGAATCTGGAATGATGTGCATGCTTCGGCCAATGGGGTGGATTGGACCGAAGTGACACCGTCTGCGCCGTTCGGTGGCCGTTTTGGGCATGCATGTGTGGTGCATGCCGAAAAAATGTGGGTGATAGGAGGAATCGGCGCGGGTATCTGGAATTCGAGCAACGGCGCGGATTGGGAGATGATACTGGCTGAAACGCCGTTCCCGAATGCTGCTGTTACGCGGGCATGCTCGTTTGGTGGAGAACTCTGGGTGCTCTCCGAGGCGGACAAACAAAGTATATGGCGTTCCAACGATGGTATTGCTTGGACCCGTGTTTATACCTATGACAGCCCCACCTTTCGAGAAGGGCCCGCCGCGTGCGTTTTCAGAAATAACCTCGTGATGCTTGGCGGATTGAAGTCAGATTATCTTAATGAAGTCTGGTACTCCCGTACCGGCACCGAATGGTATCGGGATGTCCGTTGGCCTATCTGGGCGGGGCGCTTTGATTTCGGGGCGGTGGAATTCATGGATAAACTGTGGGTCTTGGGGGGGTACAGACTTCACTACGATCCATATTATCAGGATTACCGCAACGATGTGTGGTGCTTTTACGGCAGGTTTGGCTGCGATAATGACGGCGTCAACGACCCGCCGTCGTCTGATTTGCGGGTGGACCCGCCGCTGGGGTCTGCGCCGCTTATGGTGGTGTTTGAAGCCGGCGCGAGCGATCCGGACTGTGACAGGTTGACCTATGTGTTGGACTTCGGGGACGGGTCACCTGTCGAGACCAGACCAAACGTGATGCACTCCTATGAATCCCCAGGCGTTTACACCGTTACCTTGACGGTCTCTGACGGTGACTTGTTCACCGTGGATACGGCGATAGTCATGGTGGGGGATTTGCCTGTTGCCGAAGGGCTTATTGGCGCAGATGGCGGCACACTGGAACTCGGACGTGGCCGGATAGATGTGCCGGAGGGCATATTACCTGAGGATGCAATGTTCTCCTTGACCGAATACCCCTCGATGGGGCCGCTTGCATTGTCCCGGATTGGCATTGAAGGAGCGGTGCCCATTGGACCAGCGTACGATTTTCAGACCTTGGCGCGCTTTGACACGCCGGTGATGCTGGTCATATCTTACGACGATAGCGATATACCGTCAGGCTATGACGCGGAGAACCTGGCCGTAATCGTGCGCATGGTGGGGGTTCCCGACAACGGCCCCGGCACGCGATCGGCAGGGGGGGTGAAGGCCGGCTACCTCGTTTTGCCAGGGGTAGTGGACACTACAGCGCACACCGTCATGCTGGAGACACACTACCCCAAACGGGTTCAACTTGTCGCTTTGCCGTATCCGCTGGAGGTGATCCCCGGCGCCAAAGAAAGCAAGGTCCCGTCTCCGTTCGATTTTGTCTTCAATGAAGACCCTACTGAACTCTCACAAGCCGAGTATATGACCGTCGCCACGGATACGTTGTCGCAGGCGTTCAATGTGTTGGTCATCGGGCGCGGTTTTCCCGCGCCGATGGGAAAGATGAAGATTGTCGTGGAGGACCTCGGCGCAAACGTACTTGGCTTTGTAGGTGAGAATCCACAGATCATTTCACTGCACTATTCACTGACCGCAAAACAAATAAAAAGGACGCTGCCGCATGAGTTTATGCACTGCATCCAAATTGTCTGTTCCAATCCGGTATCTGATCAGAGGTATATCGAGGCGGATGCATGGGTCTACGAAGGCACGGCGGAATGGGCTGTGGACGAGGTCTTCGACCTTCTCAACGGCACATACACGCCGGTGAATGCCAATCGCTTGTATAAGCCGCTTAACCACAGGCCCCGTGACGACGAGAGCGAATACCAGACGGTGGTTTTCTGGAAATGGGTAGCAGCGAAGGCGCCGGGGACGATATTGAACATGTATCTGAACCAGCAGTCCCTGACGCATACGCCACTATGGGTCAACACGAATCTCGTGAAATGGCAAGATTCGTTTATTGCGGCCTATGCCAACGCGGATTTCCTGCAATTCGTCGCCGACACGGTGTATTGGAAGAACTATGACGACAATGAGCAGTCCGAAAACGAATTGTGGTCGTCAGATTGCTTTGGCTCCCAGTATATGCTTCCCAAATACATGGATAATGAAGCGCACTGGTGCGCCTTGAAACGAGGTGATCCCGGTGACGGAGAGACCAACAAGGCCACGTTGGAATACCTTCTCTACGATTGCCTAAACGCCGCCGTCCAAGTGGTTTGGACCAAGCCTGATACGCCGCCTGACGACAAACTCCACGGCCAATTGCACATTGAGTGGCCCCGCACGGCGGAACCGCTGGATGCGATGGCCATTGCACACCGATACGATGGAAACGCCACCGTGAAGGTGGTGCGCGATTTGTCCCAGGAGCATGATACCATCAAGATGCCGTTCAGCGCTTCAGAGGATTATCGCGTCATCATTATCTTGGTGGACCCGCGCTGGAAGGACCCGACGGGCGATGAGATAACACCCATGCCTGCAGTCAAGGTCTGGGTTGAAGACCCGTGCGGCGATTATCCCGGCACGATCACCGATGTTACGACCCAGGACGAGTTATATCTGGCGCTGGAAAGCGTGGCGCCTGGGAATACCATCCGGCTGGGGGAAGGCGAATGGTGGCTGCCAATGCGTGTTTGGGAGGATGCGTGCATCGAGGGTTCATGGTATGGTCGTCTGGCGATCAACGGGATCACCCTGGCCGGAAGAGGGATGGACAGCACCACCCTGTATCTTTGGGGCCAGTGGATTGACAGTTATTACTATGGCGGCTGGCTGATGACGGAAGGCGATGCCGCCATTCGGGACATGACGATCGCCATTGTCAGTCATGGCGGTCTTGATGTTTGTGGCGGGAGCCTGAAACTGTGCAATGTGGACATTGAGAGTTCGGTCATCCATTCCTGGTATTACATATATGCTGTAACAATGATTCCACTGGTAAGTGGTGATCATACGCTGGAAGTGCATGATTGCATCATCCGGGGGATTGGCGACCCCAACTCGATCGGCATATACATGGAACGTGGTCTGGGGTCTATTACCGCGGAAATCACTGGAACCACGGTCAGCGGGTGGGGTACCGGCGTGGAATACTGGTTGCTTGAAAGCACGAGTGAGGTAACTTTGAATGTGGAATGCGATGATTTCTCGAACAATGATTACAACGTAATCGAATATGATTGGACAGGTGAAGACTTGCTCTGGCGTGAAATATGTCCGAATCCATAGGCCCAGCCCGTTGGTCTTTCCGAGCATCGGCATGACGGGGGTTGCCGGCGAT
>CAZLII010000531.1:0-3682 GCA_964559065.1 uncultured Nitrospirales bacterium
AATCCGGCCCATCGGTTTCGAGGATCAGCAGACCGAGCAGCGTGTAGGCGAGGTCGTCGTCCGCCGGCACATGGCGGATGTTCCCGCGCAGATAGTCGCGCATGCGCGACACGCCATAGCGCAATTCATCGGGCGCGGGATGTGCGGGCCAGTAATCTTCCGGCGGAAACGCCGCGCCATGCGCCGCCGCCAACGCCGCCATCGCGTTCACGCTCCACGATTCCACCGGCGCGCCCAGCGTGCACCCCGCCGCGCGCCCCAGCCACGCGCCGCGCAGCCGGTGATACAAGCCGCGTGCGCGGAAGCGCCGCCAGAGCCGCCTCGGCCCATCCGGGCGCAAGGCGCGGATGGCCTCCAAGTCGTTGGGTTCCCGTTCCCGCATCTTGCGGCGCGGACGCGCCTGTTCCAGTTTTCGCAGTGCGCGCGCCAGGTCCTTGCGCAGCCGCTTCAGGATCGGCTTGACAGGCGCATGCTGTTCATGGCGCATGTCCGCCCAAAGTGAAATTGTCTCGATTTGACGGCGCAACTCCTCGAAATAAGGCATGGCGCTTTCCTCCGCTCCGCATGCTGAAGGTCCTGCGCCCAGTATAGCACGCCGGAGAAGCCAGGACCGGTGCGGGCAATCGCCCCTATTCTCCGCAGGCAAAGCGTGTTTCGGCGCTCAAGTGTATTTGGGGAAAGGGGAAAGCAGGCGCGGCATCCTGCCGAACTTTGGACGGCGCAAGGCTGTATTTTCCCGGCCACCCTCCGAGGCAGGGTCATGTGCGGTATCGGTTCGCCCACCGCTCCATGCGGGGGTCTTCATGGCGCATGCGCCACCGCAGAAGATGCTGGCAGTACGCCGCGACTGTCGCCGTGTATTCCGGGCGCGCGGCGAGGTTCTCGAATTCTGCGGGATCGTCTTGCAGATCGAAGAGGATCGGCGGCATGGTTTCCTCGCCAAACTGGACGTATTTGAAGCGCCGGTCGCGAACCATCCACAGACGGCAGGCATCGGGATTGGCGGCGGCCTGTTCTTCCGGCTTCAATGATGAGTAGTAGTAATACTCGTGGTGGATGCGCGGTCTTGGCGGCGCATCTGCGCGACCGCGTGCCGCGCCGATGAGGCTGCGCCCCTGGAATCGCTCATGCGGCGGCACGCCGAGAAACTCGCAGATGGTGGGGGCGGTGTCAATGGATTCGCAGAAATCGCTGATCACGCTGCCGCGCGTGGCGTCGGCAGCCGGATCGGGGTCGCGCAGAATATAGGGAACGCGCAGCGCGGCATCGTAGAAATGAGCCTTGCCGGTGAGGTAATGGTCGCCCATATAACTGCCGTGGTCCGACGTGAAGATGATGAGCGTGTTGTCCCATTGGCCGCTTGCCTTCAGATTCTCGAAGAGCCTGCCGAGGCAGGCGTCCAGTTCGGAGATCATCCCATAATAACAGGCGCGGAGTTCGCGCCAGTCGCGTTCCTCCACGAGGTCTCCCGGCGCATTCAGCAGGAGGCGTGGAAAATACGGATGCGGCTGCGCCAGTTCTTCCGGACGCCGCACGGGCGGCGGCATGGCCGCGGGATCGTACATGGCGTGGTAGGGAGCCGGGCAGATATACGGCCCATGCGGTTTAATGTAGTTCACGCTGAGAAACCATCCCTCGCCCCGATGCCGCGCGCAGTAATCCAGCGCGACGTCGGTCATGAACTGCGATTCGCTGTCCTCCGCGCGGTAATGCGCGGGATAGACGAAGGGATTGTGATCGCCGGGGCCATCCGGCGGCACATTCGGCGCATACATCACCTCGCGGCGGCACATCTCCGGCGGATAGCCCTGGCGCTTGAGCGCCTCGTACCACTGCGGGGAGTCGTATTCGTGGTCGAGCGCCACGTTGAAGCCGGGGAGGAAATAGTCGTAGCACAGCGACGTCTTGTGCGGATGGCCGTCCGGCAGGATGCGCGGGTCCATGGCGTAGTCGTTGTAGCCCATGATCGCGGGGTCCAGCCCGTGGCGGCGCAAGTGCATCGCGAGGTTGTCCTCCGCCTCCATGAGCGGGGTCATGTTGTCGCTGGAGTTGTGGGCGCACGGGTAGCGCCCGGTGTAGATACACATGCGGCTGGGACCGCAGGGCGACGTCTGCACATAGCACTGGTCAAAACGGACCGACTCGCGGGCGAACGCATCCAGATGCGGCGTCTGAATCACAGGATTTCCCGCCGCGCCCAGGCAGTCCGCGCGGAATTCATCGGCGATGATCAGCAACACGTTTTTTCGCGGCATAGCGGTTCCTGCCTGTGTTTTCGGCCTATTCTTTGTTGTGGCCGGTCTCCAGACCATGCCACAAGAACGACCGAAGGTCTCCAATAGAAGGCTTGTCAGCACACAGCGTATTGGGGCTATTCTTCCGGGGCGTTTTCAAGTCGAATGATGCGCAGCGTGTCGCCGTCGTCGGCCATGGGGAAAAAGGTGGGCCGGGAAGGATGGCGGTTGGGCGCGTGCAGCGACATCATCAACCGCCCATCGAAGGTGTGGAAGAGCATGGGATGCCCGCCACAGCCCTCGAAAACCGGCGCCGCCTGCTGTTCCCAGGGGCCTTCGATGGCGCCGGATGTGCTCCGCGCCAAACCGACCTTGTAGTTCCCGTCGTCGCCGAAACTGGACCAGAGCATGAGCAGGCGTCCGGTCTTGGAACGATGCAGCCAGGGGCCGTCGGTCACCTTGTCCTTCTTCGCGGCGACCCACGGCGCTTCGGAGGCATGGAACAACAGAATGGGTTCGCCTTCCGCGCGCGCCAAGTCTCTGGACAACCGCACCGTCTTCATCGCGCCGTCGGTGATCTGCAACCACTCATGGCAGAAGACCATCCAGGGGTTGCCGTCGTCATCCACGAAGAGCGTACCGTCCAGGCAGAGCCAGTCCCCGGGCGTCTGCGGCGCATCGCCGATGGGGATGAACGGCCCGCGCGGCGAATCCGCCACGCAGATGTGCGTGCCGCGGGCGGCGTTGTTTTCCTTGGCGAATGTGGCGAACATGTAATAGCGCCCTTCCCAGCGGTGCACCTCCGGCGCCCAGAAATCGCGTTCCGCCCAGAAGCCTTCCGGCGGCGCGAAAACAGGGAACGGCCCCTCCCACCTTTCGAGGTCCTTGCTGCTGTAACACAGAAACGGCTTCGCACCTGATTCCGGGCGCGTGCCGTACATGTAATACACCCCCTCTTCCTTCACCGGCAGAATGAACGGGTCCCGGATCGCAATTTCCTCGCGGGGGATGGACCCGTCCCCCGCTCCCGCCGCTTCGCCCACCGCCAACAGCATCAACAACCCGATGTTCAACGTCATCTCCACAACGCTCCTTTCCCGCGCGCTCCACGGCAATCGCCATGCGCCATCAACCATTATAATCTGCCAGTCTTGTCCAAAATAGGTTGTTAAAAAAAGTGAAAGGATATGGCCAAAACCCTTGGAAAATCCTGTTGAATCAAGATGATGTGGCGGGCTTGTTCTATACGCAAACCTCTCCGTGGGAATTCCTGAGACATCATTGACCCGTGTACCAAGGTGTCCCGTTTTGTTCCCCCTCACCCCACCCCTCTCCCAGCGGGAGAGGGCGTTTACCGCGAAACCTGAGGAATGCTGTTGCTCCCTCTCCCTCCGGGAGAGGGGCTGGTGTTTGGCCCATTTAGGCGAATTTTGTTGCGTAGAACAGGG
>CAZLII010000532.1:0-3680 GCA_964559065.1 uncultured Nitrospirales bacterium
CATCAGCGATTTGCTGGACAGTCCGCGGATGCAGGGCGCGGCGCTGGTGGGGTTGGGGCATTTGGGGCTTGCGATTTTGTCGCATTTTTCCGGACGCTGGCGGCAGTTGGCGATTCGGGCGGCGTTTGACACGGATGCGGCGAAGGTGAACCGGACGCATCACGGATGCCGGTGCTATGCGATTGATGATTTGGCGCCAGTGGTTCGGGAGCAGAACATAGACATCGGGGTGATTACCGTTCCGGCGGAGCAGGCGCAGGGCGTGGCGGAGGCGTTGTGCCGGGCGGGCATTTCGGGGATTCTGAATTTTGCGCCGGTGCGCCTGCGTCTGCCGGACACGGTGTATGTGGACACCGTGGACCTGACCATGTCGTTGGAGAAGGTGGCGTATTTTGCGCGGCAGCGGGTGTCGGCGCCGGCTCAGGCGAACACGGCGGTGTGAATGGAAGCGGATAAGGCGCTCCGGCGGAGCGTTTTGGACTTGATGAACGCAGATGCGGTCCATGGGACCGCAAAGGGAAAGGAACAGGAGGGCGTATGACCGAAAAGTCGGCCTGTCAATGCATGGAAGAGGCGAGCGAGGAGGAACTGCTCGCCCGCTTGGATGATGTGATTGCGGAGTACCGGGAGAAGCCGGGCGCGCTGATTCCAGTGCTGCAAATCGCCCAGGCGATGTTCGGCTATCTGCCGGAAAGCGCGATGAAGAAGATCAGTCTCGGCCTGAATAAGTCTTATAGCGAGGTGGCGGGGGTGGTGAGTTTCTACTCGTTCTTTTCGACCGTTCCGCGCGGCAAACACATGATTCGGGTGTGCCTGGGCACGGCGTGTTATGTGCGCGGCGGCAAGCAGGTGCTGGAGGCGTTGAAGGACAAACTGGGGATTGATGTGGGCGAGACGACCGAGGACAGGGTTTTCTCGCTGGATGTGGCGCGTTGTTTTGGCGCGTGCGGTCTGGCGCCCGCGATCATGGTGGACAACGATGTGCACCAGCGGGTGAAGCCCGCGCGGATTCAGGCGGTGCTGGATCAGTACCTGGACAAAGACGCGGCGGTTGCTGCGAACGCCGGCCGCTGAGCCGCAGGGTCAAGGAGAAATGGCAATGGCAGAGAAGATTACGAGTCCGAAGGATTTGCTGGCGCTACGCGACAAGGCGAGGGCGGAAATTGACCTGCGCACCGGACCCAAGGAAATCCAGATCACGGTGCACATGGGCACCTGCGGCATTGCCGCGGGCGCGCGCGACGTACTGAAAAGCCTCGCGCTGGAAATCGAACGCGCCGGCGCGACAAACGTCACGCTGCGGCAGTCGGGCTGCGTGGGGTTGTGCGACCGCGAGCCGATGCTGACGCTGTGCGACAAGGCCGGCAAGGAATACCGCTACGGGAAGTTGGACGCGGAGCGTGTGCGCGCGATAGTGCTGGACCATGTGCTCAACGGTAAACCGGTGATGGATTATTTGATTGCCAAGTGACGGGCGCGCGCCTGACTGGCATCGCAATAAACAGGAGAACGAGACACAATGAACGGAGTTCGATCTCACGTATTGGTGTGCGCCGGGGCGGGTTGCGTGGCCTCGGGCGCACTGGAAGTCAGCGCGGCCCTGGAAGCGGCATTGAAGAAACAGGGCCTGGACAAGGAAATCAGCGTGGTGCAAACCGGCTGCCTGGGCCCGTGCGCCATCGGACCGGTGGCTGTGGTGTACCCAGACGGCGTGTTTTACCAGGGGATCAAGCCCGCTGACGCGGACGAAATCGTCACGGAGCACCTGCTCAAGGGCCGCCCCGTGCAACGCCTGAATTTCAAGGCGGCCGCGACGGCGCAAATCATTCCCGCGCTGCAGGAAATCGGCTTTTTCCAGCAGCAGCAAAAGATCGTGCTGCGCAATTGCGGCAGCATTGATCCCACCAACATCAATGAATACATCGCCCGGGAGGGCTACCAGGCGCTGGCCAAGGCGCTGACCGAGATGACGCCCGACCAGGTCGTGGAGGAAGTCAAGAAGTCCGGTCTGCGCGGCCGTGGCGGCGCGGGATTCTCCGCGGGCATGAAGTGGTCTTTCACCCGCAAGGCGCCGGGCGACAAGAAATACGTGTTGTGCAACGCGGACGAGGGCGACCCCGGCGCGTTCATGGACCGGAGCGTGTTGGAAGGCGATCCGCACAGCGTCATCGAAGCGATGATCATCGCGGGATATGCGGTTGGCTCGGACGAGGGTTATGTGTATGTGCGCGCGGAATACCCGTTGGCCGTGGATCGCCTTGAAGGGGCCATCAAGCAGGCGCGCGAACTGGGGCTGCTCGGCAAGAACATCATGGGCGCGGGCTTCGATTTTGACCTGGAAATCCGCATGGGTTCCGGCGCGTTTGTGTGCGGCGAAGAAACCGCGTTGATGCGCTCAATTGAAGGCAAGCGCGGCGAGCCGCGCCCGCGTCCGCCCTTCCCGGCCATCGCGGGGCTGTGGGAAAAGCCCACACTGCTGAACAATGTGGAAACGTATGCGAATATTCCCGTCATTATTCTCAAGGGCGCGGAATGGTTCTCCTCGATCGGCACGGAAAAGAGCAAGGGCACGAAGGTTTTTGCGCTGGCCGGCGCGGTGAACAACACGGGCTTGGTGGAAGTGCCGGTCGGCACGCCGCTGGGCGAGATCATCTATGACATTGGCGGCGGCATCCCGCGCGGCAAGGCGTTCAAGGCGGCGCAGATCGGCGGGCCGTCGGGCGGCTGCATCCCGAAGCAGCACCTGAATGTGTCGGTGGACTACGAATCGCTGCAGGAACTCGGCGCAATCATGGGATCGGGCGGCCTCATCGTCATGGACGAAGACACCTGCATGGTGGACATGGCCCGTTTCTTCCTGGACTTCGTGCAGGACGAATCCTGCGGCAAGTGCGTGCCCTGCCGCATCGGCACCAAGCGCATGCTGGAAATCGTGGACCGCATCTGCAACGGCGAAGGCGAGGAAGGCGACGTCGAGAAACTCATCGCACTCGGCGAGCAAATCAAGGATGCCTCTTTGTGCGGCCTCGGCCAGACCGCGCCGAACCCCGTGCTCTCGGCCATCCGCCATTTCCGCGACGAGTTTGACATGCACATCCGCGAGAAGCGGTGCCCGGCGGGCGTCTGCCCGGCGCTGGTGCGCGCCCCCTGCATGAGCGCGTGCCCGGCGAATGTGTATATTCCGGGCTTCGTTTCGCTCGTTGGCGAAAAACGTTACGCCGAGGCGTTGCGCGTGCACCGCGACCAGAATCCTTTCGCGTCGGTCTGCGCGCGGGTCTGCTTCCATACCTGTGAAGACAAGTGCCGCCGCGCCAACCTGGACGATGCGGTCTCGATTCGCGCCCTGAAGCGCTTCATGGTTGAACAGGAGGTCACTGTTCAGATTCCCGAAATGCGGGAGAATGAACAGAACGCCGTTCGCAAGGTGGCGATTGTCGGCGCCGGCCCGGCCGGGCTGACCTGCGCATTCTTCCTGGCCCGTATGGGCTACCAGCCGAGGGTCTTCGAGGCCGCCCCGCGCCCGGGGGGCATGCTGGTGCAGACCATTCCCGCCTACCGCCTGCCACGCGAGGAACTGGCGCGCGAAATCCGCATGATCGAACGCATGGGCGTCACCATCGAGACGAACAAGGCGCTGGGCCGCGATTTCACGCTGCAGGGCTTGCGCGACGAGGGCTTCG
>CAZLII010000533.1:0-3655 GCA_964559065.1 uncultured Nitrospirales bacterium
CCTCGACCCCGCCCACACCGCGCTGGTGGTGATGCACGCCTGGGACGGCGGCACGCGCGAGGAATATCCGGGCTGGTGGCGTTGCGTGCCCTATCTTGCGCGGTCGGAAGCCATCTTGCGGGATGTGTTTCCGCCGCTTCTGTCCGCGGCGCGCGCATCCGGGCTGGCGGTGTTTCACGTGGTGGGCGGCGGCGATTATTACAAAGACCTTCCGGGATACCGCCATGCCGTGGCCTTGGCGGGCGATGCGCAGCCCGCATTGGAGCAAATCCCCCGCGATGATACGCGACGGCGGCTCGATGCGTTCCGGTCGGCGAAGGTCTTTGTGGGCGCGCACAATGCCGAAGATGTGCGGCGCGGCTTTGCGCGGCTTGATTTCCCCGCTGAGGCGCGCCCGGCGGACGGCGAAGGCATCGCGGAGAATGCGCCGCAGTTGTTTGCCCTGTGCAAGGAGCGGGGAATCAACCACCTCGTCTATTGCGGCTTCGCGGTGAACTGGTGTCTGCTGCTGTCGCCGGGCGGCATGGCGGAGATGCAGGCGCGCGGCATGATGTGCTCCGTCTTGCGCCAGGCCGTCACAGCGGTGGAAAACAGGGAAAGCGCCCGGCAGGAATGGTGCAAGGAACTGGCATTGTGGCGGGTGGCGCTGGCCTTTGGGTTTGTGTTCGATGTGGCGGATTTTGTGGCGGCGCTGCGCGCCGAAGCGTAGTTTTGGGGAAACACGGACAGACACGGACAGACACGGGCGGGCACAAGCGGACACAGACAAGACGGGGGGAACAATCAATCGTGGCGGGGCTTGTTTTCCAGCATGAGGTCGTCGAGGATAAGCAATCGTTCGAACCAGATCATCAGGAGCGTGCAGAGGTATCTGCGGCCCATCTGGCGCAGCCGGAGTTTTGACTGCCCCCAAGTGCGGCCCGACCAGGAGATCGGCAGTTCGGCGATGCGGTAGAGCCGGATGACGCAGGACAGCGAGAGTTCGATGGTGATGTTGTAATGGGCGGCTTGAAGCGGGCTGATGCTCTCGATGACGTGGCGGCGGTATACTTTGAAGGCGTTGGTGAGGTCGTTGTGCCGTGTCATGAACAGGACCTGCATGGCGCGATTCACGATGCGGTTCGCCACCAGTTTAACCGGGGGATAGTCGGTGACCTTGCTGCCGGGCCGGAAGCGCGACCCGAACGCGCAGTCATGGCCCTCTTCAATTTTCCGGTAACAGCGGACAATGTCGGCGGGGCTGTCCGAGCAGTCCGCCATCACCAGGGCGAGGACATCCCCCTGGAAATGCTGCAAACCGCAGCGCACGGCGCGGCCCAGTCCGGCGGGCGCCGTGTTGTGGACCAGATGAATCTCCGGCAGTTCTTCGCGCATCGCCTCGACCACGGCGGCCGTTTGGTCCGTGCTGTTGTCATTGACCACGAGCAGTTCGAAGGGGACGCCCTCCCGGCGCAGTTCCGCGGCAATGTCGCGCAGGGTGCGGGGGATGTTTTCCTCTTCGTTGTGCGCGGGGATGAGGACGGAATACAGCAGGGTGTTCCTGGGGGCGGGCTTCAGATTAGAGGCGGCCCTGGAAGCCATGATAGATTTCCTCCAGGATGGCGCGGATATCGTAGTCATAGTGCCAATCGGGATAGTGCGCCTGGAATTTGCGCACATCGCTGATCCACCAGATATGGTCGCCAATCCGGTTGTCCTCGCAATAGCGGACATTCATCTTCTTGCCGGCGATCTCCTCGCACAGCGCGATGGCCTCCATCATCGAACAGTTGCTGTGGCGGCTTCCGCCGATGTTATAGACCTCGGCCACGCGCGGCGCCCGCGCCACTTCGGCGAAACACTTGATGAGATCATTGGCGTGGATGTTGTCGCGGACCTGCTTGCCCTTGTAGCCGAAGATGCGGTATTCGCGGCCGGTCATGGCGCACTTCATCAGGTAGGAGAGGAATCCATGGAGTTCCGCGCCGGCATGCCCCGGCCCCGTCAGGCATCCCCCGCGGAATATGGCCGACTTCATGCCGAAATACAGGCCATACTCCTGCACCATCACATCGGCGGCCACCTTCGATGCGCCGAAGATCGAATGCTTGCACTGGTCTATGGACATCGTCTCGTCAATGCCGTGCGCCGCGTAGGGATGGCCGGGTTCCACTTCCCAGCGCGTCTCCATTTCAACCAGCGGCAAGCGGTTGGGCGCGTCGCCGTACACTTTATTGGTGGAGGTGAAGATGAACACCGCGTCCGGCGCGTGGCAGCGGGTCAGTTCCAAGAGGTTCAGCGTGCCGACCGCGTTCACCCCGAAATCCGTCAGCGGCTCGCGCGCCGCCCAGTCATGGCTCGGTTGCGCCGCCGTGTGCACAATCAGGCGGATATCGTTGCCGTAGTCCCGAAACAGGCGTTCCATCGCGTTGTAGTCCCGGATATCGGCAGTATGATGCACATAATTGGCGAACTCGCCAACCAATTGCGCCGCCGACCATCTGGTGGACGCCTCCTCCCCGAAGAAATACGCCCGCATATCATTGTCTATGCCGACGACGGTGTCGCCCGCCGACGCGAAATGCCGGACGGTCTCCGCGCCAATTAATCCCCCTGAACCCGTCACGATAACAACGCCCATGCCGATCTCCCGCTGATACAATCGCGCCGCATTCTATCCGAGGATGGACTGCCACTGTCAACCCGTAGAGGAAGAACACAGAGGGATTCCTTCGTTTTGATGCAGTCCCCGGCGGGTGCTACCATGACGATGATGGGAAGTCAAACGGCAGCCCTGGCCCAGACGAATAGAGACCCGCTTATGCTTCGGTGGAGCACAGACAATCAACGCGCAAACGGGGGTGTTCCGGGGCCGCCTCAAGCGGCGTCGCCCGCCGCACCTGAGCATACGACCCTTGAAGACCTGCTTCTGGAAGAAGGGGCTGTCACCGAAGCGCAATTGGAACGCGCCTTGAAAAAACAGCAGGAAAGCGGCGCGTTTCTTGGGGAGATTCTGGCGGAGGAAGGCATCCTGGATGAGAAATCCCTGTTGTCATTTCTGACGAAGCACTGCAGGGTGCCGCACCTGAGCCTGCTGGATTATCTCATTGACAAGAAGATTGCAGGGCTTGTTCCCCGGGAGTTGTGCCTGCGGCATCGCGTACTGCCGCTGGACCAACTGGGGCGCAACCTCACGGTCGCGATGGTGAACCCGCTGGACCGCGAAGCCTTGGCAGCGTTGCAGCAGTGTTGTCCCGACCTGCGCATCAAGCCGATCCTCTGCGCCTGCAATCACTTTGAAATCGTCATTCGGCGGATTTTTGGCGACGCGCAAAAAGACGGTCCCGCCGTGCTGTCAGCCACGAGCCTGGGTCTGAAGCCCGCTGCAAAACCCCCTGCCGCGCCCGCGCCTGAGTCCAAAGCAACCCCCATTGCAGCAGAGACAACCCCCGAATCTGCGGCCCCACCGAGCGAAGCGACTCAGGACGCCCCGCGAAAAAGTGAGTCAACAGCCGTTCTCGACGGCGATTCCCTTATTCAGCGCGTTTTTCGCGCCCATCATGGCGCCCAAACGGAAGCACCCGCGCCCCCGCCGGAGAAAAAGAAGGATTCGCCCACCACCATTATCATGCGGGAAATGGCCTCGGCGATGATGGACAGCATGCGCGACACCTAT
>CAZLII010000534.1:0-3646 GCA_964559065.1 uncultured Nitrospirales bacterium
GCCAGCCAGAAGCGGGTGAATGCGTTCATGGACCCGATATACCACCCGGCGAAATCCATCCACGCGCGGTCGTTGGGCGCATCGGCGCGTTGGAAAGGCCGGAGTTCGCCGATATCCGCCGCCGTTGTTTCCCACGCGGCGTTCAACGCCGCCGCATCGCCGTATTTCTCGCGCAGATGGCGGCGAAAATCCGCCACCGCGTAGGGGTCGCCCGCCCAAAGCCCCGGATGCGTGTGGTATTCGCCGTGGGTGCTCGCCGTCCAGTCGTTCCCCGTGGCGATGAAGATTGCCTCGCCGTAGTTCCCCGTGATACCCAGCAGGATGGATTCGATGATGCCGCTGTCGCCGTAATGCGCGCAGAAAGCGGCGATGAAGCGGCTGAGATGATCGCGCAAAACGGGGTTCCACATGGACGCCACGTCGGATTCCTCGCCGTGTTCCAGGCAGACGTAACCCTGAAAACCCGGCTGCCGGTAGAACCAGTCCGGCAGACTATATGCAGACCCCACGATCAAAAACGGCACCCACAGCATGCCGTGTTGCCGGTAGCGTTCGACGTAGGAGTCGTAGATGCTCCAGTCGTAACGGCCCGGTTCCGGCTCGCACAGGTTCCAGCGCACATAGCCCTCGTGACTGGTCGCCCCCATGGACTTCAGCAACGGGAGGGTGGCGTCCAGCAGGCGGGTCTGCGTCCGCGCGCTTTCCGCGCTCGACGAATCGAAACCGCCGAAAATCAGGTTGCCCCCCTTCCCGATACGCGCCTGTCGGCGCAGACGCGGCGGCCTGGTCTGTTGCAGCGCCGCCACGTCCGGCGGCGGCGTTCGCGTCAATGCGATGGACTGCACCAGCAGGGGCGCGTGGCCCAATCGGAAATCTGCGCCCAGGTTCTGCCGTCCCGCGAAACGCGGCTGTTCCAGCAGGAAGACCGCCGTCCTCGCCTTTTTCCCGCCGTACAGCGCCCCGCCCCACTGGTCGTCGCTCATGCGGTATCGCGCTTCCAGCGCATCGCCCAGGTCGCTGTCGTACTCCAGCGCAATCATACCGCCGGGCATGGCGTCAAAATAACGAAGCATTGCATAAACCGGCCCTGACACCCCCGCCGCGATCGCGTCATCCACATCGAAATACATGAAGACCGACGCCGGGTCCGTGCTTTCCTTCATCCCCATGTAATGACGGCCCCGCCGCGTCGTTGCGTCCGTAACGCCGTCTCCCCCCGTCAATGGCCGCAATCCATGCGCCTCGCCGCCCGCCGCCGTCATCCGCCACCAGGCAATCGCGCCGTCCGGCGCGCCATCCGCGCCGGCCGCAGCCAGCATACCCGCCATCACTGCCGCACATGAAATCATCATGGCTCCTCCCTATCGAACCGTGCCGCGGGTTACTCTTTTTTGCGCTGATCGGGGGGCAGGAACAGTTCGTTGAGATCGAAGTACACGTATTCTTGTTTCCAGGCGTCTTCGCGGCCCACGGCATGGGCCGCCCACATGCGCCGGTGCGTCGCGTCGCAGAGCACGCTGTGGAGGTTGGTCCGGCGCATCGCGACGGCTATCACGATGTCCAGCGCAATCGCATCGTCAATTTTGCCGTAAGACGCCTGGATGCGGTCGGCCATGCCCTTGTAGCGGTGATCGTAGGAATTGCTGCCGTAGGGCATGTTCGGGTAGCCCTTCGAGCACTTCTGAAAACTGCGCACCGTCTGGTCCATCGCCTCATCCGAGCGGAACACGGCGTGCTTGATGCGGATCGCATATTCGATGGTTTCCTTCGGATCGTCATCGGTGAAGGCGGCGAAATGGTTCGCGGTGGTCTCGAAGGCGCGCGCCTCCGGCGCGTCGCCGTCGGCGATGACGTAGTTATAGCCTACGCCGCGCTGTGCGCCGGCGATGATGGCCCCGGCGTCCTCCACGGACCGCGCTTCCTGCAAGACGCGGCGCAGCATGAGCATGAGCGGCAGGGAGGCGAGGCGTCCGTCGCGCGTGACCGCACCGATGAAGCCCACCGAGATGCCTTCCATGTTCATGCCCGACACAAAGCCGATCATGCCGATGTAGCCGTAAGCGGCAAAGGGCAGGCCGTCGTCGGGTTCGTAGAGGAACAGCGCGGCATTGTTCTGAATGCCCGCGTCCATGTTCCAGTCGAAATTGTGGCCGTGGTAGAGCCGCCCGTCGTGGGTGGCGTCGCCGAAGACCGCGAAGGAACTGCAATTGCGCTCGCTCACCTCCGAGACGACATGCACCCGGCGCAGCGTTTTCAGGTCCGCGCCCGCGCCGTCCGCCAGGCCCTCCATCTCGCGCCGCAGGTGCGCCGGGATGTGCGGCATGCACATCCGATACACGCAGTCCAGGCCGAAGTTCAGCACGAAGAGGGGGATGCCGGTCATGTCCTTCACCTGCTGGAGCAGGCTGTTGAACGCCGCCTCGCCCGCATGCACCCGGTCGCGCAGCAGCGCCCCGTGCTGGTAGCCCATCTCATACGGCGACCCCCTCAGATGCACCACCATCGCGCCGTCAACGGTCTCGACGTAGCCCTTTGCATGCGGGTCCACGTCCTCCTTCGGCCCCCGCCCAGGGTTCGCGTAGATGTAACCCGCAACCAGCAGCACAAGAAGCAGTACGACGACAATTTTCAGCGCGCGAAACAGTATTCTTTTCATTGCAGACGCTCTCGGAGTTCATCCGTGTCAGGCGTGACGCTACGATAGCATATTTGACCCCTCCCGCATGTTGTCCGTTTCAGTGATCCGGGATATGCTGACATATACTCGTGACACCGCTCCCGCGGTGCAACGAGAGTGGGTTCCTGCCTCGTGACACCGCTCCGGCGGTGTCACGCGCCACTGCGGCGCTCCTGCGCCGCGCTCCGTCGCCATGATCCAGATGCGGTTCGCGAGCCCCCGCTTCTCTTTGGTGCAAAGCGCCGGGACAGGACGTTGCACCGCAGGAGCGGTGCAACGAGGGTGTAGAGGTTCTATCTATTGACCTGGGGTGCGCAACGCACACTGCGTCTGCCGTAGACGCGGCATCTTGCCGCGTTCGTTTTATCCCGAACCGGCGTGATGTCCGGGATTTCAGGGCAGTCGCAGGCAGCGCGGCAGGAAGCGGATATCGAAACTTGCGCGGTCGGCGGCGGCCACCGTGACCCGCACCGGCTCCTCTTGGATGACCGGCAGGGTGATTTCCTGCACCGGCAGCAGCACGTTGAAGCGGATCAGCACCTGTTCGGGATAGGACTCGGCGATGAGAACATGCGTCGCCAGCAGGACATACCCCGGATTGGGGAAGAGAAAGCGCCCCTCAAGCACCCATTCCGGGTCACCCGGATATTCCTTGGTGAGCGTGCCCTCGAAATTCCATGGGCCGGTGACGAGATATCCGAAAGCCCCCGATAACGGGGTCAACTCGCCCTGCTCTTCCGGGCCGCAGGGACACCCCGACAGCAACACCGCTGCGCCCAGCATCGCCATCCAGACTGCGTGAGCATGCCATTTCATGGTTCTCACCTCCCGTCGTAATGGCTCGGTATTTTCATCTCATCCATACACTGCTTTATCCAGTATAGGATAGGCTTCGCTGCATGTCAACGGCGCAAGAACGCAGCAATCTTACACAGATAACAAGGATTGGCGCTGATCTGGAGTGCGCCG
>CAZLII010000535.1:0-3645 GCA_964559065.1 uncultured Nitrospirales bacterium
CTTCGCCCTCGCCTTCGCCCTCGCCTTCGCCCTCGCCTTCGCCCTCGCCCTCGCCCTCACCCTCGCCTTCGCCTCCGAAAGGCAGCCACGAGGGGGTGACACATGTCTGGGTGCAAAATTCCATTCCGCTCGCATAAACCAACTGCACGTAGAAGGCGGTCCACCCTTCTTCAGGGGTTTCGACCTCGGCGAAATACTCGCCGCTGCCGGGGCTGGTTTCGCTGAGGGGGGTACTGGTCCAATAGGGTCCGGAGCCGCCATACCATCTGAAATCGCGGGCGGTGGGATTCGTGGCCTGCCAGAGATTTGCGGACGAGACCGGGTCCACGACTTGCACGCGGACGGCATTGTCCCCCTCGAAGGTCCAGGAGAACTGCGGCAGCGGCTGACCGCGCGCGATGGTCAGGTAGTAGTTAAGCAGCCCGAGGATGGCGTTCATGTCCACATCCATGCCGTGTCCGCTGTTGGGGGAATAATGCAGATGCTTGGCGCCGGGCAGGTCATCAAAGTAGAACTGCGAGGAATCCAGCACGAAGAATTCGTCGCCGGTCGCGTTGATGATGAATTTGGGCATGGTATAGCGATCACGGTATTCATAGGGATCAACAATGCCGCGAAGGGCCGCGCCTTCCGGGGTGTCCATGCGGTCAAAGATGTCGTAGTCCACGTAATCATGGACCGCGCTCGAATATGCGCCGTAGCACTTCCAGTGGTGTTCCATGGAGGGCTTCATGTTGAGCACGTCAATCACGATGGGGGCGCAGGCCACGACGCGCGGGTCCACCGCCGTCGTGAGCCAGGTGGTCCAGCCGCGCTTGGAAGCGCCGCCGACCACGAACTTGTTCGCTGTGATCCCGTGATGGGCCGCCGCGATATCGGCGATGGCGTCCATGGCGCGCACGGCGCTCTTGGTCATGGGCAGCAGCGCGGGCCACGTGGCGTCGCCGGTGGCGAGATACTTGTCGAAACTCCACGCGATCAGCCTATCCTCCGAGCGGTTTTGGCTGTCCTCGAGGCTGCGAATGGGCTGGTTCGGCACCTGCTCAAGAAAGGCCAGCACGCTGCCGGTCAGGGATGCGGCAAGCCCAAGATACGGTTCCAGATTGGTGGCGCCATCGTTGTTATTGCCGCCGCTGATCACCAGCAGCGTCGTGTCCACCTGGAGCGTGTCGGGAATCACAATTGTCAGCCAATGCCGCCACAAGGTGTGGTTCACCTCCGCAGCAGAGCGCCAGGTCTGTGACGTCAGCCGCACAACATAGCGGGTGTAGCCGGTGGGATGCGCGCTGCTTTCAATGGAATATGTATAGGATGGGTCCGGCGCGGCAACGTAGTCGTCCAGTGGGGTCGCCAACACCCCGGGGCCGGGGAGCAGCATTGCCAGGCAAGCGCACAGACACACAATCATGGGGCAGGCGCGTCGCGTGAACATACGAAGGATTCCTTATCTTGGGAAATGCAACCAAAAAAATGCGACATAGTCCGCACAACCGGCATATGCCAAGCGATTCCATTATCGCTCAGGTCAGATCATTCTTACAAACGGGCCGCACCTGCGCTGACTGTTCCGAGCGGACCCATCACCGCATGAGCACGACTTTGGCCATGGGGCATGCGCGGGCTTCGCCTGCTCCGGGGGTGAGTTCCGCCCAGTGCCGGGGCCGTTCGGGGCGGGAGGGGTCCAGGTCGTTCATGACAATGGTGAAGCGGTAGTGATTGCCCGCCTGCAGGCGAAGCGGGGCGACTTCGGACGCGGGGAAGGCCGCTTCATACACCGTGCGCCGCCCATCGCGCTTGATTGCCAGCCCCACCACCTCGTTCACGCTCTCTGACCGACGGCCCGGGCCCTTGTACATGAAGACCTCCGGCCCTTTTTCCGTCAGGGTCAGGCCCCACTCCCACTGATCGAGAAAAAGTTGGACATTGTCCGCCAGCCACACGATGTCTCCGGCATACGGCTGGTGAAATTCATCGTCTTCGGTTTCCACCGCAATGTAGACACTTTTCTCATCCCACATGAGGCGCACCTGGGATTGCAGGTCTTCCGTATCCGTGATGTCGAATGCGTAAGCGTATGTCAGCGGGATCGGCGCGGCATGTGCCCATTCCCCCAAGTCGCCGTCGAGCATCACCGGCGCTACGGCATAGGGGGAATGGATAACCGGAATCAGGTCAATCTCCTTTTCAATCCGCACCGCTTTCTCCGCGCCCGGCGGCGTGATTTCCGTGATGAAGGACGGCGCGGGAAAACGCACGGCCTCCGGCCCGTCGGCCCGGATGTGGGCGGCCATGCGCAGGCTTTCTCCCGGAGCGACGGAATACGCCATTTCCAAGGGTTCGACCTGCCAGCCGGGCGGCACGTGCCAGCGCAGGGTGGACGCAATCGGTTCCATGCAGGGATTCTGGACGTGAATGTTGACTTGTCGGTCCAGCCCTTCGCCCAGGGGCGCCAAGACGGATTCGGAGCGGATGGCGTTTTGCAACCGCCGGACCGCATCCACCTGTTCCTGGGTGACGACATCGGGCGGCAGCACCGACCCCGGACGAATGACCGCCCAGTCCACGTCATCGTCGCGCACCCGCAGCAGCAGGTAATGCTCAAAACCGCCTTCTTCTTCCGGTGCGCGCACCTCCGAGCCGCCGCCGCCGGTGATGACATAGCGGACGCCGTCGCGTTCGCCCCAATACCGGTAATAATGCCAGTGGCCCGCGAAGACCATCTTCACGGGATACCCGCGAATCGCCTCGGCCACATTGCCCCAGTTGGCATCCCAGTCCATCGCAAAAAACGGTTCATGCAGAAAAAGAAAAATGTTCTTCGCCTTGGTCTTGGCCAGGTCCTCGCGCAGCCAGGCGGTCTGTGCGTCGGAGATGCGCTGCGCCATGTCGAGTTCTTCCGAATTGAGGATGATAAAGCGCGAATTGCCGTAACTGAAGGCGTAGGTCAGTGGGCCGATGCGCTCGACATAGATTCGCTCCGATTCCGCACAGGCGACATCGTGATTGCCCACGACGGGGAAGAAGGGGACTTTGCACTGCGCCGTCACCCGCTCGAATTCGTCCCACTGCGGTCCCAAGCCATCAGCGGCGCCGCCGAGGATCAGGTCACCGCAGTCAATCACGAAGGCCGGTCGCAGCGCATTCCATTCCCGGACCATCTGATGAAACGCTTCTGGAAGAAAGATGGGCGCCATCGGCGCGGAATCGGCGAGGACCACAAAGTCGAAATGGTCCGGACAGATCGGCGGGTTGGCGCGCAACGCCTCGAAAGCCCGGTCCGCCAGGGTCGTTGGCGCATCCGCGCCGCATGCCGCCGCCATCGCCATCCATGTCGTCAATCCGAACGCCAATCCGCGCAAAACATGCCGCATGACTGAAAACCTCCCGTGCCGTTAGCGCCGCTGGGTTATGAGGATGCCATGGTAGCACGTCCATGATGCGGTCTTCAGCCTGTGGCCTTGGCGGACCGCCGGAGAACCACAGGATTTTCAGTTGTTGGTCGTTGCGCCAACGCCCCGCCGGCTCAGCAAAAAAACGCCCATCGCGCAATAACAACTGCCTGCGCCTGTCTCCGCCCAAGTGGGCATCCGAAAGAGATTCAAAGACCCGTCATCAGCAGCCTCATGCGGAACCTGTGATACGAAA
>CAZLII010000536.1:0-3626 GCA_964559065.1 uncultured Nitrospirales bacterium
CATGGTATCCGCCCGCGTTGTAGAACTGGATCACCCGCAGCAACTCGGACAGGCTGATCAGCCAGTTCTGCGGATTGTAGTCCGAGGCGTGCGGCGTGCAGGCGTGGTCCGCGCCGGGACCGGGCACATAGCCGTCTTCGGTGCTTCCGGGCGGGTTGGCGCAGTGGTAGCCGCCGCTGTTGTAGAACTGGATCACCCGCAGCAACTCGGACAGGCTGATCAGGTTGTCGCCGTTCTGGTCGGCGCTGTGGAATTCGCCCTCGCCTTCTCCTTCGCCTTCGCCTTCGCCTTCGCCTTCACCCTCGCCTTCGCCCTCGCCTTCACCCTCGCCTTCGCCTTCACCCTCCGCAGCACACTCGTCATATGCGTCTTGGCAAATTGAATCCCATTCTTCATCGCAACAGAATGGGTCTGCTACGATGACCTCCTGATAGCAGGGGTCCTCGGGGTCATATGGAGAAGGAACGCATTCTTCGCCTTCGCCCTCACCTTCACCCTCGCCTTCGCCTTCACCAGGCTCGGTACTGATACAAAGCGCAAAGTCCATTTCAACCGGCAGCCAGCCGCCGTCATACTGCACACTGATGCCGTCGCCGTCGGGGGAACTGACCCACAGAAACCTGCAATTGTCCGTGTCAATTCCCCGAATCTCGACCCACCCGGAAACCATCGCCACAGGGGCCGGCAGGATGGCGTCATATTGCTTGACTTCGAAATAGTCATTCCCAAGCACGCCGGTGTTCGACACGGTGGGTGTGACGGTGTACGCATGCACCAGCACATTTGGCGACCCTGCATCGTCCGTATAGAAACAGACCCGGAACTGGTCGGGGGCGGGCCGGTCGCACTCCACATAATCGCCGTCCCATTCTGCATCAACGCCCCACCATCGCAGCGCAGTGATGTCTTCGCTCAGCCCCCAGAAATTATCAATCATGTGATAGCCGGAGGAGTCACTGCTGACGCGCATCTCCCACGTCTCCAGGGAGGGCATGGCGGGACGCTGTGAAAACTCAGCGCCGTCCATGCAGGGCAGAATGACGCCCAGGTCCAACGTCACCACATGCTTTGTCTTTGTCGCGACCTCGAAAACAACCACCTGCACGGTATCGGTGAAATCCGGGGGCAATCCCGCCGTATTGACATTTGCATTAAAAGTACTGGTATCTCCAGGGTCGGTATAACCCCAGGTTGGTAGCAGGAATAACCAAGGCGCGCCCTCGTCAAGCCACTGCGCGGCATTACGGAAAAGACGCGGGACATCCCCCGCGTAAAGGGGCGTATCCCCCAAGGGATACAGGTTGATTCCCACCACGCTGTCGGTTTGCGTCGCCACCAGGGGGATATCATTGCCCCAAGAAGCCACCAAGTCAGCGCCATCCGCAAGACTCACATCGGCGGTGAACGGGCATTCCAAGGCAGAGACATCCGTCATGATGGGGTGGCTGCTATCGTAAGCGCCCAGTTCTTGTGCCTCGAAATTACGGGGCGCATTCTGATTGAACGCCATGTAGCCATCCGTCACAAAGCGCCCGCCCAAGTGCCAGTTTCCGCCCTCGGCGAACGTGCCCATGGCATGAATGACCTTGCCGCCGCCGTCCACATAATCGGCAAGATTGTCGCCCAGAGCCGCTGCATCGGCAAACGGATAAGTCGAGGCCACGACCACCACATCGTACTCCGCAAGGCATTCCACGGAAGGCGTGTCCAAAACGGCATTGAAATAATCCACGACGCCGATGCCTGCTTCGCGGTCAAAGGCGGCGAAAAACGCGCCGGGCACATCGGCGAATACACACAAGACGCTGATGGTGCTCACCGACCATTCAATGCCGAGTCCAGATACGTTGAACAGATTTTCCGCCGTGATCTCCTGCGACTCCACGGTGTCCGGCGGCATCCGGTATGAGAGCGCGGACGGCGATACGGCCAAGGCGTCAGCCCCTCTTCCGATCAGATGATAAATCTCATTTTCGTACAACTCGACCATGTCGTGTTTACCGTCGTCATCTGCGTCCTGGTCCACCGTCTGCGGCGAAAAAGCATTCACGATAAAATGAAGGCTTGCGTCGGCAGCAATGGCCGCCTGGCCCGCTTCGGGGCTTGCCGTATAGCCCGCATGTACGGGTACGGCGTCAAGATACTGGCCGTCATAGCCGCAGTGATTAACCAAAGTGGTCAGGTCGGGGACCTGGTTTGGTATGGTAAAAAGAGTGCTGCCCCAATTATGGACGGGTTGGGGGGTGCTGTAATGCCCCAAGACGCTTATGCCGAGACGACCCCACAATGGATGGGCCGCATGATTGTAAAACAAGTCCCAAGAGGAAAGGATCACCCGCCCGCCGGCGTCGTAGTAGTTTTCCAATTCATCCAAGATGCCGGCCGGCAGGTTGTTCACATACTTGTCAACGATCACCAAATCCCACCCCGGCAGTTCCAGTAACGCCCAAAAGGTGTCCGTGTTATCCGTCATGGTGACATCCATAAACCGCAGATTCGTCAGCGCTTCGGAAACATGGTCCTGGCCGTCGCCGCAGCGTTCCATCAAAACCAGTACGCCGGAGGCTTCCGTTTTCTGCACACAGATATCGTCCACGACAAACGCCTGCGCATCCCAAGTGTTTATCATCACAACGTAAATACCCGCGCCCTGCACGGTGATTTCCTGAAGTTCCGCCTGCGCCGACACCGTTTCGCTGTCCACCGCGTTCCAGTCATAGTCATAGGCCACGACCGTAATGTCGCCGCCCAGCGGGCTGCCGATCTTGGCCGAAAAGCGCGATACCGGATAGTCAAAAAAGATGTACTCCGGCGTTTCAGGCGCCCCGCCGCCGGACATTTCTGCGCTGACGTTGAATGCAAGCAGATTCGGGGCGGAGAAGCCGGTCACCCCCCACTGTCCGCATTCGTCAAGCACCGCCCCGCCATAATCAATATGCCACCCGTAGAAATAGATGCCTTCATGGCTATACTCATTCCAAAGCGGAGAGGTTTGGGAAAACGAACATGGCGCGGCAAGATCATCGAAATTGATGAAGACATCGCAATCGCTGCTCTTGGCCCCGTTCCAGGCAGTGACTTGGTTCATATCGAGCGCCGCTTTTTCCCACCCCGTTCGGCGTGTTACGGCGTCTGCGGTCGCCGCTTCGACAAAGAAAAACGCCGCAAGAATTGTCAAACACGTGCGCATTCGATGTCTTTGAATAAAAATACGCGTCCCCTTCATTGTTCTCCTCCCTTCATTTGTGTTGCTGTTCGAAGGCCTGCAAACCAACGTTATGGCATCCGCCCACAAAACATGCCAGCATTGTCCTTGGCGATATCCGCCCCCGTGAAACAATCCCCCGGTGTCCTTCGTTAAATGGGTCGCTGCAATCTGCTTTTAATCAAACACACCCGCAACGCTGTGTAACACTTTTTTGCAGCAAGCAACGATATCCCGACTATGTTCTCACATGAGTATTTTTGCCGTTATCATACACAGCATACGGGCATTCGTCAATACTTTTTTGGCACCAATCACTTGCGGGCGGGATTGAATCCCGAATATTCCGCGCCAAAATCCAACATACTTGAGAGTACCGAGTTCTTCATCCCAGGAACACCGCATCATTACCGATTCTCGC
>CAZLII010000537.1:0-3609 GCA_964559065.1 uncultured Nitrospirales bacterium
CTCGATAGTCTGCCCGACGGGCACGCCCTGGCGGTCTACGACCTCGCCCTGCCGCGCGACGTTGACCCCGCCGTGGCGGCCCTGCCCGGCATCACGCTGCATCATCTCGATGCGCTGGCCGACGGTGCGCCGGAACACGTCGCGGAGGAGGATATCCGGGCGGCGGAGGCTATCGTGGACCGCGCGGTGGAAGACTACCGCACATGGCGCAAGGAATTGGCCGCCGTGCCGTCCATCCGGCGGCTGATCGCGGTCAGCGAGTCGGTGCGGCGCGCAGAACTGGAAAAAATCGCGGCGGCCCTCCCCGACCCGGAACGGGAGCGCCTGGAGCGCGTCACCCGCCGCATGGCGCAGCGGATTCTGAAGGCGATTGCGGACGAACTCAAGCGCATCGCCCGCGATGCGCCCGACGCCGGCCCGCCGCCACGCGCCTGAGGGCGTCATTTCTCCGAGCGATGGCGGAATATCGCCGCCACTTCGACATGCGGCGTGTGGGGGAAGTGGTCCACCGCCCGCAGGGATTCCAGCAAGTAGTGCTCCATCAGCACGGGTATTTCTGCGGCCAGCGCCTTGGGATTGCAGGAAACATAGAACAAATGCGGCGGCGCCAGCGCGACCAGACGGCGCAGCGCCTTCCCTTCCATGCCGGAACGCGGCGGGTCCACAACCACGGCGGCGCACGCGCCCAGGCCGTACTCTTCGAGACGGCCTCGCAGGAAGGTCTTTACGGCTTCCGTATGAAAGGTCACGTTCCCGATGCCGTTCAGGGCGGCATTGCGCCGCCCATCTTCCGATGCGGCGGGGAGGTTTTCCACGGAATGCACCTCGGCGGTCAGGTCGGCGCAGGAGAACGCGATGCCGCCCGCGCCGCCATAAAGGTCATAGATAACTTCCGGGGCGACGCGCCGCGCCCATTCCCGGATCATCCCGTACAACTGCTCCGCCGCGAGCGGATTGGTCTGGAAGAAACTCATCGGCGAGATTTGAAAACGGAGCACGCGGGGGCCGCTTGGGTCCGGCACATGCATCACTTCGGTGATGTGCGGCGCGCCCTCCAACAGCGTGACCTGATCCGCGAAGGAACCGTCCGCCGTGCCCTCGGAGACCCCGTGAAAGATACCCGCGTCGGGAAAGGCATCGCGCACCGCCGCGACAAACGGCGCGGCGTCGAATGCGCCGGGCCGTGTAATCAGCGCGACCATGCGCTCGCCGGTGCGCTTGGCGTCGCGCACGAGCAGGCAGCGCAGGAACCCGCCGCCGGTGCGCGAGTCGAAGGCGCGCAGACCCGTGGCGCGCTGCCACGCCCGCACCGCCCCCAGCAGCGGTTCAAGCCCTTCCGGGCCGATCAGGCAGGTCTGGATTTCCAGCGGCCAGTACCAACGGCCCCGGCGCTTGAAGCCCAACACCGTCTCGCGCACGAAGCCCGGCGGCGGCGGTTCCGGGTATTGCATCGGCGCGAAGGACGGGTCCACCTTGTTGCGGTAGTGCCGGATGCGCGGCGAGGGCGTCACCGGGATGGACTGCTCCCAATACGCGCCGAACATGCCCCGCAGAAACGCCTCCTTTGCCGCCAGTTGCTCCGCATAGGGGCGGTCCTGCGTCGTGCAGCCGCCGCATTCGCCAAAATGCGGGCACAACCCAAAATCCTGCGGGGGATGCTTCGTATTCACGGCAACCTTTCGTGTCGGTGCTGCAATGTCGGCGGCAAAGCCGGGGTTTTCGCGTTAATTGTGTTGTTGGACCGGTCGGCGGATCAGACCTGCCGCAGCAGATCGTCCACCGTGCCCTGCCACGAACAGGCCGTGCAAAACATCACCGTGGCGTCGTCCAGTATCAGGGCGGCCCCGGCGGGCTGCACATCCACGGGTTGCCCCTCCGCATTCAGCGAGAACATGATGGTTCCCGCATCCTGGTCCACGTAAAATGTTTCTGATCCGCATACGGGACAATGGAGCAACATGGCCTATTCTCCCGGGGTTGACTCGCTTTGCACGGGCTTGTCTTCGGGCGCGCCGATGCATGCAGCGGGCGGTTTCGCGATATCCGCCAGCGGCCGCACGGGCCGGTTCTGCGCGAAGGCTTTTAGAATCCGATCATACACCAACTGAAGCCGCTTGACGGGGTCGCCTTCCATCGGGATTTGGCCGCCGGCCATGGCGCGGTGGCCGCCGCCGACGCCCAGCCGCGCGACCGCGCGTTTCATGCGGCCGGCCATGTTGCCGCGCGCATCCACGGCGCGGGCCGAGAGGTGGATTTTGTCGCCGCAGACGCCGTAGCACACGGCGGCGCGGACGCCGTCGAGCCGCAGCAGCATGTCGGCGATTTCCGCCACCATGTCCGCATTCCGGCAATCGGGCACATAGCCGATCACGGTGCGGCCCGCGAGGACGCAATTCGCCAGGCTCTCAGACAGCGTCTTGAAATAGGCGGCGGGCACGGGCGCGCGGCGGATGCGCCCGAGTTTGCGCTTGTCCGCCTTGAGGAAGAGTTCCTGGTAGGCGCGGGCATCGGCGGGGCTTCCCTCACGGCCAAGGTCCTGGGTGTCGGACTGGATGCCATAGAAAAGCCCGGTGGCCAGGTTTGTCGCGATGCGCACGCCACTGGCCGTGAGGTATTCGTAGAAGATGGTGGCAGTGGCGCCGTATTCCGGGCGCACGTCGGCAAAGGCGGCCGTCCAGCGATGGCGTTTGGAAAGCACATGATGATCAATCACGATGTCCGGCATGCGGTCGCGGATGAGGATGTTGTTGCCGAAGCCCGGCTGCGTGTCCACAAGGCAGATGGTGCGGAAGGAGCGCAACTGCGCGGGGGTCAGGCGCACCGCGCGCACGCGCAGCACATGCAGCATGGCGCGGTTCTCCGCGCGCCCGCAGATGCCGCCGTACCCGATGGCGACCGGCCTGTTCAGGTGATGCCGGACCAGTTCGCGGAACGCCATCGCGCTCGCCAGGGCGTCCGGGTCCGGGTTGTCCTGCATCAGCACGAGAATCCTGCCGCGCCGCGTGCAAATCGGCAGGATTTGCTGCACCGCCGTCCGCGCCCGTTCCAGCGATTCCTCTCGGTTCATGACGCGCTCCCCTGCGCCCGGCGCGCATGCGCCGCCGCATGCCTGTCACAGCCTAGTGCATTCCAGGGGACCGATGCAACGAACACCGGCATAAACGCGGAAATTTGTAAAAGAGCAACACTTTGACCCTCTGAATCAGCCACGCAGTGACAGGCGCCGTCATTGCGAGTCCCCCACCGCCTTCGGCGGCGATTCGCAGAAGAAAAGGCTCCGCTTTCTTGACAGAACATCCCCCGGCGCTGCGCGCCACCCCCTTCAAAGGGGGATTTGCCTGGTGGTGATTTCAGGTCCCCCACCGCCTTCGGCGGCGACTCGCGGAAGAAAGTGTCTCACGTTATTAGCAGCATAGCGCTGTCATTTCGAGCGTAGCGAGAAATCCTTTTTCCCTCGTTACACCGCTCCTGTGCTGTAACGCACCACCTCGGCGCTGCCTCGCCGCTACTTGGCAGCATCCCAGCGATTCGGACCTGTCGGACCTGTCGGACCTGTCGGACGGGGATTGGGGGTGGAGACCAAGAACCATTGGAATCCACTTCAATCGG
>CAZLII010000538.1:0-3601 GCA_964559065.1 uncultured Nitrospirales bacterium
CGTATATGTGCTGTCCACAAAACGCGTCATCGTATTTACGAATACATGAACTAAGTTATGTCTTTGCCTTTGCGCCTCAGCGCCTTTGCGCTTATTTCGGGAATTTTTTCAACGCAAAGACGCAAAGGCGCGAAGACGCAATTACCCTAAATTCGGCAGTTGGGTGCAGCGAAATTCAACTATCGAACGAAAATGTGAATGTCGTATCTCTCTTGTACACAGTCTGTTACAGATGAGGTTCTCAACTGCGCGGCAGTTGAGTTTATTTCACCAGGAGGGTGATACCCGCACCGTATCGAACCCATTGCACAACAGCCCTTTCAAACGATTATGACTCCCCAACTGCCGAATTTAGGGGGATTGATGCTGCCGATAGGTGGGCGCGGACCCATGGTCAAAGCCGTTCAGGACTACTTGCCAACGCGACACTGGATTACATCGCGCGGCATCGTTGAAAAATTCGCCGCAAGTCGTTTCCCGCATGCCCTCGCCCCGACAGCCCGCCGCAGGGGGGAAACGATGTTGTGCCGCGCCTTCGGCTACTGCGCGCCCAAATCACTTTTCAAATAGTTTTCTTCCAGGCGAACGCGGCCATCCAGCCCGAATATGGCCAGAATTATTTGATCCGCGTCAATCTGAATCAGGCCATAGGAGGCGGGACGCCCCCGATGGGCGGCGGCCTTCAGGTGGCCGGGATTGAAAAACACCGTGCGCCCGACGCGCCGGATTTCGGCGGTATGGGTGTGTCCCTTGGCGATGATCGCGGCCTGCCGCGCAGGTCCGCGCAGGTCCTGGTCCGCGTGGCAACAGGCGATGGTTACACCCTCGAAAGTTTCCATAATCAGTTTCGGAACGCGCGGGTTGCGGTATTCCGGACACCACAGTCCGGGCACCATGCGCACAGGGAAACCGGCATCGCGCAGGACCAAGGCGTCGGCGTAGTCATCGCCGAGATGAAGGATCAGTTCCGCGCCGTGTTCCTGAGTCAACGCGGTGGCGACATCCTGCATCATCGCCAGGCTGCCATGCGTATCACTGATAACACCGAGGATCATTGCGCCGCAGCCGCGTATTCGTCATAAAGCCGCTGACAGGACACGCGGTCCAGTTCCTTTTCCGAAACAATCACGCGGAACGTGACGTCGAGCGGCTGGTCCTCTTTCAGGTCCGGCTCGAAGAACGCGCCGAAGCGCGCATAGCGCCGGATGGAATAGACCGGCTGGCCCGTGGGGTGATTCGGCGGCGTCATGTGGATGATCCAGTAGCGATTGTCGCGCACCACGGCGCTGCAACAGACCCACCACCCGCCGAAAACCTCGTCGTTCGCCCGCTCCTCCGCGCCTTCGGGGAGAATGTACTGCGTGGTTTCTTCATGTTCCGAGACTTCATTCGCCAGCCGCACCTGCATGCCTGCGTGGTGCGAATCGCCGCGCAACGCAATGTCGCCCGCGCGCGAGATCAGCGTGGAACTGAAGTCCATAATCCGCAGGTCGTTCTCGCCCTTTCTCACAGCGATGACGCGCGTTTCGTCAATGATCGGCTCGCCTTTCAGCGTGTACCACCGGACATGCTGCGCCTGCTTCGCCTGGTCGCCGCCGGATGTCTGCTCCAGCCACGCGACATGTTCCTGATACGAATTGCTCATATGCCAGGTGTCGTACCGCTCGCCGCGCACCATGCTGTGATTCCAGCCGATGAAAAGACCGCGATGATGGGGGTACTTGCCGCCCGGGCCTTTGGTAATCGGCGTTTCACCCGCAAAATCCAGGATATGCGTATAGACCTTGTAGGTGATTTCCCGCGTTTCTGCCGAAGACGCATCATGCGGCGTGATCATCGTTCGCAGCCACGGCCTACCGTCTACGAGCAAATCCGCCGTCACTTCCGCCACTTCCGCCCGCGGCGCCTCCGCGCCCCGGCATGCAACACCGCTCAACAGTAACAGCAAAACCCACGTCATACGCATGACATCTCTCCTGTAACGCGGCAGACAGCATCCGCGAAATTCAGGACATTATAGTGCTTCCGGGGCGAGGTTGTCGCGCATCGTAGTTCTCGACTCATCCAATTCCACAACGGACGCGGCGCCCAGGAGCCCATCTTGGGCGACGCCAAGCAAGACGCCGCCCTCGAAGTCGTCCCCACCCGGCGCCTCCACGGCAACCAGATCTATACCGTGTGCGCCATGATGGCCCACAACCTCACCCGCGAAATCCAGATGCTCGCCATGCCCCGCCGAACCCAAAACGCGCCCAAGCGCCCCGCCGCCTGGACCTTTGAGGCCCTTGACACCCTGCGCCATCGCCTCATCCAGCGCGCCGGACGCTTCACCCGTCCCAAAGGACTACTCACCCTCACCATGAGCGCCAATAAAGCCGTGCGCACACACCTCCTCCTTTTCCTTGACCGCATTATGCATTCAGGCTTGGACGCCCGGGCGGCAAGCCGCCCGGTTGAAAGCGGTGGCAAGCCACCGCAGTCCAAAGGCAAGCGCCATCTTTATATCTGCTTCAGACGGCTAAAGTGTTTCCATGTTCGCAAATACTTGCGGATGGTAATGGAACGCAACACGCATTTTCATCACATTAGCCACCCTGCTCGCCTGCTGCGGCGCGGGGTATCCGCGCAGGAACTTCTGCAATAGATGACATAGACACCTTTTGCGAAGTGTGGTAAAGTAATTGACAGATGCGGCGTGCGGCGTAAGGCAGGCCGCGTGAGGCGGTCAGGGAAAAGGGAAAAAACAGGGCGCGGGGACGCAGCCGTCAGGAGTGGGGTAAAATCATGTTTTCTATCCGGGCAAGGGATCACGGGGGGCGTTTTCTTGTCTGTTTGTTCTTAGCATTGGCAGGCGCGCCGCCGACGGCGCATGCCGCTGCCTATTCAGGCGGCGACGGCGAACCCGGCACGCCCTACCTCATCTCCACCGTCCAGGATCTGCTCGACCTGAGCAACCCTGCAAACAGCGCTGACTGGTCCAAGCATTTCTTCATGACCAACGACATTGACATGGACGGGGTCACAGGGTTCACGCCGATTGGAAACAACACACCGAATTTCACTGGCGTCTTTGATGGTGGCGGGAACACCATTCAGAATCTCGTGATTGACCTACCCGATCAGAGCTATGTCGGGCTGTTTGGGTATGTTTCAGGCGCTTCTGCGGAAATCAAGAACCTCGGCACGGAGGGCGGTTCCGTCACGGGCCACCGCTACGTCGGCGGGTTGGTTGGCGACAACCACGGCGGCACGGTAACGGGCTGCTACGCCACAGGCGCGGTCTCCTCCTCAGACAGCCGCTACGTCGGCGGGCTGGTCGGCAGGAACGGCGGCGGTACGGTGTCGAGCTGCTATGCAACGGGCGCGGTCTCGGGGGTTCGTGAAGTCGGCGGGCTGGTCGGCTGGAACGAAGGCATGGTGACAGGCTGCCACGCCTCAGGCGCGGTGACGGGTGGTGAGTCAGTCGGCGGGCTGGTCGGTAGACACGGTGTCGGCACGGAGACGGCCTGCTACGCGACGGGCGCCGTGACTGGCAACTCTTACGTCGGCGGGCTGGTCGGCTGGAGTGAACGTAATCCGGCAACGGCATCGTTCTGGGACA
>CAZLII010000539.1:0-3601 GCA_964559065.1 uncultured Nitrospirales bacterium
ATTTTTTATGAGTAATGCAGCCGCGTTGACAGGTGCGACATTCACGGACGCTGTGGCCGATGGTGTGACCTTGGTTGATTTTTGGGCGGAATGGTGCGGCCCGTGCCGCATGATCGCCCCGGTGGTGGATGAAATCGCAGCGGAGTATGCCGGCAAAGCGAAAGTCGGCAAGGTGAATGTGGACGAGGAACCGGATCTGGCGACGCAATTCAATGTGCAGAGCATTCCCACGCTGTTGGTGATCAAAAACGGCGCGGAAGCGAAGCGGTTTATCGGCTATACGAAGAAGAATGAATTGGCGGAGGCGTTGGACGCCGCCCTGGCGTAGTCGAATCGGACCGCGTTGCGGTCCCGGAATGACGGTCTCAGGAAGCACGTTTGCGACGCCTTCGGGCGTACGCGAAGGTGCTTTTTTAGCATCTCTTCGAGGCGCGCATGGCCGCGTCCTGCACAAAATGCGCATGACATTGGGAGCGATTAGGCGCAAACAACCTGCGTTCAAGGAGAAGAACAACGATGAGTGCGAAAGTCGTGGCGGTGGCGGGTGCGACCGGCGTTGTCGGCAGAAAAATGATCGAAGTGCTCGAAGACCGCAAGTTTCCCGTGGCCAAGATCAAACTGTTGGCTTCGGAGCGCTCCAAAGGCAAGACGCTTTGTTTTTTCGGTGAAGAGATTGCGGTGGAGGTGCTGTCCGAAGATTCGTTCAAGGGGGTGGATATCGCCCTGTTCAGCGCGGGCGGTTCCACCAGCAAAAAATTTGCGCCCTGCGCCGCTAAGGACGGCTGCGTCGTGGTGGATAACTCCAGTGCATGGCGCATGGACCCCGAAGTGCCGCTGGTGGTGCCGGAGGTCAATCCGGGCGACATCGCCAAACACAAGGGCATCATCGCCAACCCGAACTGCTCCACCATCCAGATGGTGGTTGTGCTCAAGCCGATCCATGACGCCGCGACCATCACCCGCGTTGTGGTTTCCACCTATCAGGCGGTATCGGGCGCGGGGAGCGCGGCCCTCCATGAACTGGATGAAAATCTCCGGGCGGTGTTGAACGGCGAGTCTTTTACGCCGAAGGTGTTTCCGCATCCCATCGCATTCAACTGCATCCCCCAGATTCCGCAGAGCGCGGCCTTCATGGACAACGGTTACACCAGTGAAGAGATGAAGATGGTTAATGAGACCAGGAAGATCATGGGCGACCCAAATATCCGCGTGACCGCCACCACCGTGCGCGTCCCTGTCCACACCGGCCACAGCGAATCGGTCAACGTGGAAACGAAGAAAAAACTGAGCGCCGACGAAGCGCGGGAAATTTTGCGCAAAGCACCCGGCATCGTGGTGGAGGATGACCCATCGCAGCAGTGTTACCCGCTGGCGATTTATGCCGCGAACAAATACGACACCTATGTCGGCCGCATCCGCGAAGACATCTCGCACCCCAGCGCGCTCGATATGTGGATCGTCTCCGACAACCTGCTCAAGGGCGCGGCGCTCAACGCGGTGCAAATCGCTGAAAAACTGGCCTGAATCCAATGGGAAATTCGTACAAGTTTTGACTGCGCCCACTTTTTGGGCCTTTTTCGGGTGCGGGTGGGGCGCAGCAAGCCCCATCATTCGACTATCGGATGGCCTTGCCATCCCCTTTGATTTGGAAGCAGACGCTTGCGGCGTACCCCACGATGAAAGCGGCAAAGAACCCCACCATGCCGTGCATGAGGTAGTTCAGGGGCGTCTGGCGCGCAAGAAGCACTGCGCACGCGCTGACTGCCGCGCCGACAAGCGCACCGGGACCGTTCGCGCGCCGGGTGAATACGCCAAGAGCAAAGACGCCCGCAAGACCGCCGCCGACGAGATTCAGCAGGCCGAGAAAGGGTTCCCATAGCGACACGGCCTGCAGGCGCGCGGCATACACGGCGGCAAAGGAACCGACCAGCCCCAGCAGCAGCGTCAGCAGGCGCGCGGCGGCCAGTTCCCTGCGCTCGGACACCTGTTTACGGAAACGGACATAGTAGTCGCGGATGAGCACGCTGGAGACGCTGTTGATGCTGCTGTCCAGCGTGGACATGGCGGCGGCGAAAATTCCCGCAATCAGCATCCCCTTGAGGCCGACAGGAAATTGCCGCACAACGAAGAGCGGCAGCATGGCGTCATTCTTGAGTCGCGGGTCAAGCAGTTCGGGATGCTGCCGGAAAAAGACCCAAAGTGCAGTGCCCAGCCCAAAGAACAGAAAAGTGATGGGGATGGTGAGCAGCGCATTGGTCCATACTGCTCGCGCCGCCTCGCGTTGACCCGCCGTGCTCAGGTACCGCTGCACCGTGGTCTGGTCCGCCGTGTAGGGGTAGAGACTGGAGAAGACATTGCCGATCAGCACCACCCAGACGGTGGCCGCGGTGAAATCCAAGCGCCAGTCGAAAGCGTGGAACTTGCCCGCATCGTAAGCGGTGTGGAAAAAGGTACCGGGACCGCCATCAATGCGGGCGAGGATCAGCGCAAATGCAAACAAAGCCCCAAAAACCAACACAAATGACTGAATTACATCGGTCCAGATGACCGCCTCGATGCCGCCCAATACCGTATAAAGCGTTGTCAATATACCCATAAGCAATATGCAGAGATAGACGTTCATGCCCGTAGCGGCGGACAGCGCCAATGCCGGCAGCAGGAGCACGATGCCGATGCGGCCGAGTTGAAAGGCCATGAAGCACAGACTGCCATAGATACGCACGGCGAGGTTGAAACGGTGTTCGAGATACTCGTAAGCCGTGGTGATGGGAGATCGCCGGAACGCAGGGATGTAGTAGTGGACGACGAACGGCGCGACGATAACAATCGCCATGTTTGTCAGGAAGAATCCCCAGTCAGCGGCATAGGCCCGGGCGGGGATGGACAGGTAGGTGATGGCGCTCAACGCGGTGCCGAAGATGCTCAGTCCTGCCGCCCACCACGGCACGCGGCGCCCCCCCAGGAAAAAGAATTCTGTGTTCTTCTCCCGGCGGGAGAAATATGCGCCGATGGCGACCACCAGGCATAGATACCCGGCCATGGTCGCCCAATCAACCCAGCCGAGCATTCCCTTTTCGGTGATCAGCGTCCCCGCCAATACGCGGTTGCCGCGATGACCGGGGCGGTCCTCGCCGCCGGGAATGACCAGTTCCCCGCGCCACGTCACCGCTTGCGTGGTCACATATCCTTCCGGCCCCAGCCCCCTCTCCGTCCATGTGTCGGTGATGGTGTGATAAAGCAGCACACGCCCGGGGAAACCGGGATGCGCGTCGCCCAATTCGGCATTGCGCGCAACGAGCGACCCGTCATCGCCGCCGATCACCGCAATGTGTGCATGACCGATCGGCGCGGCGGGCGCCGCCGCTGTGGGGCGCGGTAATTCGGCAACAGCGCGCCATCCTTTCCCCGGTGCATAGCAATGGCCGTCGTGCAGGTACTCGCGGGCAACCCCGGCGCCAGTCTGCGTGAATAAGGCGCAGCCGCTGAACAGATGGACCGCCCCATCCTGGGCCGCGAGCGCCGGCAGAATGCGGCCCGGCCCGTCCCAGGAAGGCAACGTCTTCCATGTTGCTTGGGGGTCGCGTAAATCGAGCGACCAGAA
>CAZLII010000540.1:0-3600 GCA_964559065.1 uncultured Nitrospirales bacterium
GATCAGACGCGCCGGGTCGCCGACATGGACGACCATGGTATCGCTGGATTTTCCCATGGCCACGTCCAGGTGCCCGTCGCCGTTGAAATCACCCATGGCGTAGGCGACTTGTTCACGGCCGTCCGGGGCATCCATGAGCAGGGACGAAGAATAGGCGGGTTTGTCGCTATAGGCGTTTCCGTCGAAGAAATAGACTTCGGCATTGATGGCGAGTTTGCCGCGCAGGAAGAAATTGACGAAGTTTTTGAAGCCGAGGGGGACGCTGATAAGCAGCACATCCATCATGCCGTCGTTGTCCACGTCAATGATCTGCGGACTGGTGACGCCGCCGCGCACATTGAAGGTGGCGGTGGGCTTTTCCGGGTACTGGAACGGTTCCGAGGCGATGTAGATGTGGGTGACTGCCTGCATGTTGATGGTGCCTTTGGTCTGGGTGACGACAAGATCGGGGAAGCCGTTGCCGGTGATGTCGGCCATCTTGGCGGAAGAGTCCCATTTTTCCTGCACAAAAAGCGGAATGCGGTATTGCTTGTGGGCGCCCCAGTTGTCCCCGTAGAAAAAATCGGCGTATTCATCGCTCAGAAACGCCAGGCCTTTCACCGGCGAAGTTTCCATCTCAAAAGTCTGTATGGCCGGAAATCGGTTGATGACATAGAGGCTTTCGCCTCTGCGGATTTCCCCCGCGATGTCGCAGGGCAAGAGGGCCAGCCTTTGATCCCCGCGCCGGACCTCATAACCCTCAGGGACGGGGATCAGCCACTCCTCGATGCCGTCGCCGGTCAGGTCCATCGCGGCGTTCTTGAGAAAGATCGGCTCGCGGGACCGGTACGGGAAATGTGAAGGGAACCGGTGCTTGGCGACTTGGCGCATCTCCCCGTCGCGATAGCGGTAAACGCGCGCACCGGCGGCGTCCGCAGCCACCAGTTCTCTCGGCGGCATGCCGTCCATCTCCGCAAAGAAGAGCACGCTGACGGTGTCAGGCAGCGGCATGCGAATGGAAGGCGCTTCGGGATATTGGTTTGCGGCGTCACCGACAAATATGAGCAGTTCCTTTTTCAGCGGGCGCGCCAGTTCATCGCAGGTCAGCAGCAACACCTCGCGCACGCCATCACCGGTGATGTCCTCGGCGGCGGCATCCCAGACGTTATACTCGGCCTGAAGTACGCTCAGCCGGGGCGCGTCCTGCGCATCGGCGCGGACTGCGCCGAGAAGGATGGGCAGGCACATGATAATCGGTGGCAAGCATCTGAAAATGTTCATGGGGAGTCCTTAAGGCATGCGGACCGGGCGAAAGGCGTCTTCGCCTGGAATATCCCGCACATAGGAACCGGCTTGATACAACTGAATGGCCCGAAGCAGTTCGGAGAATTCAATACGCCAGTTCTGGTTGAGGTAGTCGCTATTGTGATAAAAGCAGTCCGAGCGGGGACCGTTGCCCGGCGCATAGCCGTCTTCACTGCCGGACTGACAATGGTACTCGTCGGTGTTGTAGAACTGCACCACGCGCAGCAATTCCGACAGGGAGATGCGCCAGTCACCGTTCGTGTCGGCGCTGTGGGGGCGGTCCGCGCCGGTGGGGTCGGTGCCCGCCGCCACTTCCTCGCCGTCCGGCACGCCGTCGAAATCGGAATCGGCGCGGTTGGGGTGCGTGCCCAGGAGGTATTCCTCCATGTTGGTCAAACCGTCGCCGTCCGGGTCGCCATCCGCGCCGTTATCGCCGGTGGGGTCGGCTGGGTCCAGCCCCGTCGCGATTTCCCAGCCGTCCGGCAGGCCGTCGCCGTCGGTATCGGGATTGTTGGGATCAGTGCCGTAGATGAACACCTCGTTCACATCCGAAATGCCGTCGCCGTCCGTATCGAGCGCCTCACACAGGGGGGCGCTGCGGAACGCGGTCGCCACATAGTCCATCGGAGTCCCCCATCCGGCGGAAAGGCCGACCAGTCCGCCCCGCGCCGACAAATCCAGATAGGTGATGCGGACCACGCCGTTGAAAAACAACTCCACCTGGAAACTATTGCTGTTTGAGGGCGAATAATCGCCGCTGCCGCTGTATTCCGGTACATCGAGAAACGTCACGGCCACGCGATCTTCCCATTGCCGCCACGATATGGCGCCGCGGACGGCGGGATTCAGGTCCGTGAAAAGCGCGGAAATGCGGGGAATCGCGAAATGATTGACCAGCGACGCGGTGTATGTGCTATCGCCGAAGGTGAAGGTGATGTACCCGTTGCTGCCGACGAAAATCCGGTCATACGCCTGGCCGTAAAGCATCACCCGGGCATCGCCCTCCAGCGCGATTTCGGCATAGGCATCATCCCCAAGCGTCAGCACTGCGTCCCCGACCGGGTTGCTGGGGAATGCATCGGCGCTCTCCTGACAGAGGCTGTAGCCGCTGGGGGTATCGAGGGGGATAAAGGTCAATTGCACATTGTCCAGATCATTCGGGTCGCTGGTCGCACTGTACAACTTGGTTAAATAATTTGGCCGTTCTGTGGTGACGAAACTGTAACAATCCCCCGCATTGTCGTCGTAGGCGACATTTCCGGCGTCATCCACGGCTTCCAAGACATAGTAATAGACGACTTGGGGGATCAGGCTTGTCAACACCAGCCTATGTTCCGTCGCGCGCAGGCCGCTGCGTTCCTGCCACAAGACATCGCAGTTCACGCCATAGCGGGCTGTGACGGCAGCAGGTTCGTCGGTGCTGAATTCGATGACCGCCTGGACGCTGCCGACGCCGACCACCTGAACGTCGCTGATCGCTGGCGGCGTGCAATCCATAATGGCTTCCGCCGTGACCGTATTCGGCGCCCCCGTGCCGTCGTCTGCATCCTCATACAGAACCCACAGCGTATCGCCCTCAATGCCTTCCAGAATGCCGTTGCCCGGCACGGGGATTCCCGTCTGAATGGCGATGACGCCGCTGAATTGGCCATCTCCGTAAATCTCTGGCGCAAGCAGCGCCGTTTCCTGGTCGCCGCTGCTGGTGTATGCCGTGACGGCGGCCTGCGCCTGCCCCGCGAGGTCCGCGTCCGCCAAGAGAATCATCATTGTGTCGTCGCAGCGGTAGGCGCGCTTGTCCAGGGTTACCGCGCCCGCCTCCGGTATCACCGGCGGAAGATACTCCACAAAAGTGAGCGATTTACTGACATCTTCCCCGCGCCCGCCGTCGTCCGGAACCACATTGCTCACAAAGCAATCACCCCGGCTGACATAGTCCGTCTCGCCCCGCACAAGCACGCCTTCCACCACGCCAGTGACGGCGTTAAAGACGGCAGACCCGGAATTGCCGCCATAGGTGTCGAGATTTGCGATGAAAAAGCCGGGGCTGTCGTTGGTGCGAACTACGGTGTTATTGCCGAAGGCGATCTTCACGGGCAATCCGGCAGGATGGCCGATGACCCCGATATTTGTTCCAACGGCAATTTCTCCTTCTCGGCGGACTGGCAACGCCGTTGCACCAGGCGCGGTGATTGGGCGGCCCACCTGAACCACGCTGTAATCATATACGGATGTGCGCATGCGCCCCAGTATCGCAATGCCCGAGTAGACCTGATCCTCTTGAAACGTCAATACCGCCGTGCTTTCGTTCAGCATGAC
>CAZLII010000541.1:0-3590 GCA_964559065.1 uncultured Nitrospirales bacterium
CGCGCGAAGCGGGCCACCGCCACCTTGGTGACGAGGTCGCCGATGAGGGGGATTTTGAGGACGACGCGGTCCCAGGTGCGGCGCACGGCGTGGACTTTCATGATGAATTTGAAGGCGATGATGGTCCAGCCGACGATGGCGAGCAGCATCCACCAGTTATAGACCATGAAATCGCCGGCGGCGATGAGAAATTGCGTGGGCGCGGGCAGTTCGCCGCCGAATTCGCGGAAGATGTCGGCGAAGACAGGCACCACCTTCACCAACAGGAAACCCACGATGCAGGTGGCGATGACAATGACCGCGATGGGGTAAATGAGCGCGCCCTTCACGCGGCGCTTGAGGGCTTCGCGGCGCTCCATAAAAACCGCCAGGCGACTGAGCACCACTTCGAGCATGCCGCCCACCTCGCCGGCGCGGACCATGTTCACGAAGAGCCGGTCGAACTGCTTGGGGTGCTTGGCAAGCGCCTCGGAAAAGGTGGAACCGGACTGGATGTCGGCGGAAATCTCGCGGAGGATGTCGCGCAGTTTGCACGGTTTCAACTGGGCGATCAGGACGTTGAGCGACCTCAGCAGCGGCAGGCCCGCGTCAATCAGCGTGGACAACTGGCGGGTCATGATCACGATTTCTTTGTTTCTGACCCCGCCGAAGTAGAGTTCGCTCAGCCCCCGCTTTTCCCTGCGGGCGCGGCGTTCGTCGCTCTTGCGCGCCTCGCGCACGCTGGTGGGGTAGAGTCCCAGGGTGCGCACATCGTTGATGGCGAGCGCCTGGCTCTCCGCCTGCACGATCCCGAAGACTTCGTGGCCTTCTTTGTTCAGCGCCTTGTAAGCATACTTGGGCATAGCCGTTTCCTTCGTCGCGTCAGTCGTCGTATTTGTCGGTGTGCGCGATCACTTCTTCCGCGCTGGTCACGCCCTGCACGCACTTCATCATGCCCTCCTCCCGCAGCGTGCGCATGCCCTGGTGCTTGCGCGCATATCGGCGGAGATCAAAGGACAGGGCGCGGTCGAGAATCATCTCGCACACCGTTTCGTCCACCAGCATCATTTCAAAAAGGCCCGTGCGGCCCATATAGCCGACATAGTCGCAGGCCGGGCAGCCCTTGGGCTTGAACATGCGCAGATTCGGGTCTTCGCGCCATTTCTTGGGCGCGCCGAGCAGTTCCATCTCGTCATCGTCGGGCTGGTAGCGCACGCGGCAGTGGCGGCAGAGCACGCGCACCAGGCGCTGCGCCAGAACCGCCTCGAGCGAGGCCGTGATCAGGAACGGCTCGACGTCCATGTCCAACAGGCGCGTGATGGTTTCGGGCGCGCTGTTGGTGTGGAGCGTGCTGAGCACCAAGTGGCCGGTAAGCGATGCTTCGACCGCGATCTGGGCGGTTTCCAGGTCGCGGATTTCGCCCACCATCACGATGTCGGGGTCCTGACGCAGAATGGAGCGCAGACACCGCGCAAAGGTGAGGCCAATCTCCTCGTTCACATGGCACTGGATGATCCGGTCTATCTGCAATTCCACCGGGTCCTCGGTGGTGATGATTTTCACTTCTTCACTGTTCAACGTGTTCAGGCAGGCGTAAAGCGTGGTGGTCTTTCCCGAACCCGTCGGCCCCGTCACCAGCATAATGCCATTGGGCTTGTTGATGACCATATTGATTTTTTCGAGAAGGTCCGGGCTGAAGCCCAGTTTGTCCAGGTCAATTTTGACGGCGGTGCGGTCGAGAATGCGCATCACCACGCCTTCGCCGAAAAGCGTCGGCAGGGTCGCCACGCGCACGTCAATCACCGTGTCGCCCACCTTCAGTTCGATGCGGGAATCCTGCGGCAGACGGCGCTCGCCGATGTCCATGTTGGAAATGATCTTGACGCGGGAGACCAGGGCGAGCGCAAGCATCTTCGGCGGGCTGACGATCTCCTGCAGCACGCCGTCAACGCGGATGCGGATGCGGAATTCCTCTTCATAGATTTCGAAGTGAATATCCGAGGCGCGCTTCTGCACGGCTTCCAAGAAGACCAGGTTGACAATCTTGATGACCTCGGGCTGTTGGGCCAGTTCCACGAGGTTGTCAATGTCGCTCACCACCTCCTGCAGCCCCAGTTCAGCCATGGTCAGTTCGGCGGTGCCCACCTTGTCTTTCAACTCTTCGAGCATCTCGTGGATCGAGTCGGTCTCGAAGGAATAATTCGCTTTCCAGGCGGCCTCCACATCCTTGGCGTTGCTTACCGCGCCGCGCACATGCTGGCCCGTGATTTGCTGCACATCATCCAGAATCTGGAGATTCAGCGGGTCGGCCATCGCAACGATCAGCGTGCCGTCCACCTCGCGTACGGGAATGACGTTGTAGAACTTCGCCACGTCTGGCGTGATTTTCCGGATGATATTCTCGGGAATCTTGATCCGGCTGATGTCAATCCGTTCCATGCCCGCCTGGACGCCCAGCGCCTCGATGATGTCCTGCTCCTCGCAGTATCCCATCGAGACCAGCACGCGGCCCAGCAGGTCGCCGGTCAGACGCTGGCGCTGCAGGGCCTCGTCCAGTTGCAACGGCGTGATGACGCCCTGCTCCACCAGCAGATCGCCGATCTGTCGCTGTGTCGTCCGCCTTTGTTGTTGTGCCACCGCCATGATATTTGCCGCCTATGCCTGTTATACCGCCTTTGCCGCCTGAGCGCCGGACTGGCCCCCCGCGCCCGGACCGCCTTCAAGCCCCAGCGTGCGCGCATTCTGCTCGAATTCATCCGGCAATTGCGCTTTCAATGAAACGTCCTCATATTTGCAGATGCCCTTGCGATAGAGCAGCAGCAGATGCTCGTCAAGCAGGTTCATGCCGTACTTGTGCCCGGTCTGAATCGCCGAGGTGATGCGGTATGACTTGTTTTCGCGGATCAGGTTCTGGATGGCGGGCGTGCTGATCATGATTTCAAAGGCCGCCACGCGGCCGAAACCGCTCTTGCGCGGGATCAGCGTCTGCGAAATCACCGCTTTCAAGTTGCCCGACAACTGCGTCCGGATTTGCTCCTGCTGGTTGGTGGGGAATGCGTCCACAACGCGGTCAATGGTGCGGACCGCGCCCGTCGTGTGCAGCGTGGCGAAAACGAGGTGGCCCGTTTCAGCAGCGGTGATGGCCGCTTCGATCGTTTCCAGGTCGCGCATTTCGCCCACCAGAATCACGTCGGGGTCCATGCGCAGTGCGCGCCGCAGCGCCTCTGCGAAGGTCGGCACATCCCCCCCCACTTCGCGTTGATTCACGATGCTCTTCTTGTGGGTGTGGTAGTATTCGATGGGGTCTTCAATCGTAATGATGTGCTGGTCCTGGTTGACGTTGATCCAGTCAAGCATCGTGGCCAGCGAGGTTGTTTTTCCCGACCCGGTCGGCCCTGTCACCAAGATCAGGCCGCGGGGAAGTTCCAGCAGTTTTTTGATGTGCTCCGAAAGGCCAAGTTCCTCGAAGGTCAGAATCTTGCGGGGGATCAAGCGCAGCACCAGCCCCACGTAGCCGCGCTGCCGGAAGATGGATACGCGGAAGCGGGCCACGTCTTCAAACGCAAAGCCGAAGTCCGCACCGCCCACCTCCTGCAATTCCTGTTGGTTGT
>CAZLII010000542.1:0-3590 GCA_964559065.1 uncultured Nitrospirales bacterium
ACCGGCCACAACGAGGCAGACCGGCCACAACGAGGCAGACCGGCCACAACGAGGCAGACCGGCCACAACGAGGCGGACCGGCCACAGCGAGGCGGGCGTGTGGCGCGGTGCTTGATATTTACGTCCCTTCAGTCCCTCTCGTCCCTCTGTCCTTTGTGTCCTTTTCCGCGATCAGGCGTTGCGCGCTTCGAGGCGGCGGCGGTAGTAGTCGGCGATGACGGCGGCGACGATGACCGCGCCGGTCACGAGGCGCTTGATGGGTTCCTGTGCGCCGACCTGGATCAGCCCGTTTTCGAGGACGGCGATGATGACCACGCCGATGAAGGTGTTGATGACGGAGCCGCGTCCGCCCATGAGGCTTGTGCCGCCGATGACCACGGCGGCGATGGCCTGGAGTTCATAGCCGATGCCCGCGTTGGGGTCGGCGGCGGTCAGGCGCGCGCAGTGGATGATCGCGGCCAGGGCCGCCAGCGCCCCGCTCAGCACGAAGACCGACAACTTGATGCGCGTGATGTTGATGCCGGAGAGTCGCGCGGTTTCTTCGTTTGCGCCGATGGCGAACATGCGCCGCCCGAAGGCCGTGCCGGAGAGCAGCATCTGCCCGGCGATCACCACCGCGATGGCCGTCATGAACGGCAGCGAAAGGCCGCCCACGCCCCAGTTTGCGACGCGCTCGATGCTCGCGCCGATGTACTGCGTTTGCGACCCGGTGACGAGATAGGCCCCGCCGCGCGCCGCCTCCAGCATGCCCAACGTGACGATGAACGCGGGGAGCCGCCACCTGATGACGAGAAAGCCGTTCATGGCGCCGCAGGCCGCCCCCGCGCCCACGCATAAGGCCGCCGCCGCGCCCAGCGGCCAGCCCCATCGCACCAGCGCCACGCCCAAGACCCCGCCGCTGAACGCCAGCACGGACCCGACGGAGAGGTCAATCCCTGCGATGATCAGCACGAAGGTCATGCCGACGGCGATGATGATGGCGTCGGGAATCTGGTTGGCGATGGTGCGCAGCGTGGTGAGAGTGAAGAAATGGTCGGTGGTCAGGCCGAAAAACGCGATCAATCCGGCCAGAACGAGGCTGAGGCCGACATAGTCGGCCACCGAAACATATCGCCGCCACGTATCGCGCATCCTTTGTCTCCGGAGAATCACACCGAAAAATGGAACAGCAAAAAACGCATGACATTCACATCCTGTGAATGATGACCATCATGTGTTCATTCCCACTAATCGTACCCAATTCAATGACTGCATGAGTCGTTCTGGATTCCCGCTTTCGCGGGAATGATGGGTTAAGACCATGCGTTTGCTCATGTTTGTCATTCCCGCGAAAGCGGGAATCCAGCAATGCGAAGCCGTGTACGTTACCCCAACGCAAAGAAATCCTGTCATCGCGTTATTGCGCCTGTTCCGAGGTGATGAGGTCCACGGGGGTTTCGCGGTCTTCGGGGTCGGTGCGCTGTTCGAGCATTTGCAGGGCGTATTCGATGCCGAAGACGGCGAGTCGGTCGGCGTGCTGGTCGGCGGTGGCGAGCACGTCACCCTTTTTCAGCAGTTCCTGGATCGCCGAGATGTTGTCAAAGCCGACCACCTTGATCTCGCCGAGTTTCCCTGCGGCGCGCAGCGCCGCCACGGCCCCCAGCGCCATGCTGTCGTTGGCGCAGAGGATCGCCTTCAGGTCCGGCCGCTCGGTGATCATCGCCGAGACGACCCGGTTGGCCTTGGCCATCTCCCAGTCGCCCGACTGCGATGCGACGATGTTCATGCCGGCGGCCTTCATCGCGTCCTCGAAGCCCAGCCGCCGCTGAATCGCGTTGAACGCGCCCGGCACGCCCTCGATAATCGCGACGGCGTCGCCCGGTTGCAGGTGCTTCGCAAGGTGCTCGCCCACCATCCGCGCGCCCTTGCGGTTGTCCGGGCCGACAAAGGGGATGCGCAGGCCGCGGTCCGCCAGCACCGCGTCGTCGAATTTGTTGTCTATGTTGACCACGACGATGCCCGCCGCCATCGCGCGCCCGCAGACCGGCGCGAGCGCCTTGGAATCCGCCGGCGCGATCACAATCGCGTCCACCTTCCGCGCGATCATCTGCTCCACCAGTTGCACCTGGCGGTTCACGTCCAGTTCGTCCTTGATGCCTTCCGCGATGAGCGCGTAGCGGTCGGCGTGTTCCGCCTGGTGTTGCCGCGCGCCCTGCTCCATCGTCAGGAAAAACTCGTTCGCCAGCGATTTCATGATCAGTGCGATGCGCGGTTTTTCATCCGCTGGCGGGCGACCGCCACAGCCCGTCGTCGCCCATCCCGCGCACAGCGCCAGCGCGCAGAGCGCCGCTCGTGTCATCCGCCACGCCATGGTCTTGTCCCTCCTCATGTCGTCCAATAGCGTCCATCCCGTCCACAAGGTCCACGGAAATCCCGAAATCAACCCTGAAGGCTGCCGTTATCATACCGAAAGCGGCGGCGCTTGACCATTTTTCTGTCCATCTTTACCGGAAAGGTTGCAGTGGGGGCGGGAATTGGGCTACTTTCAGGTTTTGGGAGCGGCGATGATATCCGGAGAATAGAGGAGAAACGCCATGCGTAGGAACAATGGAATCGTCTGGACGGCGGCCGTGTGTGTCGCGGTGTGTTTGGGCTGCCTTGCAGCAGCGGCGGATGTGGTTACGGGCATCGTCTTCCACGACAAGAACGGCAACGGCATTCTCGACAAGCGCGAGAAGGGCATCCGCGATGTGCTGGTCAGCAACGGGCGCGATGTGGTGGCGACAGACAAGCAGGGCCGCTACACCCTGCCCATCGAAGGCGACATGGTGGTCTTCGTGAACAAGCCGTCGGGCTGGACAACGCCGGTCTGCCCGGAACTCAATATCCCGCTGTTCCATTATGTGCACAAGCCCGCCGGGTCGCCGCAAATGAAGTACGCGGGCGTCGCCCCGACCGGGCCGCTGCCGGAATCGGTGAATTTTCCGCTGCGCCCGCAAAAAGAGCGCAAGCGTTTCCGCATCGTGTGCCTGGGCGACACCCAGACCCGCAATCAGCAGGAAGTGGACTACCTCTCCCACGCCATTGTCTCGGAACTCGAGGGCATTGACGCCGCTTTCGGCGTGACGCTCGGCGACGTGGTCTTCGACGACCTCAGCGTGTTTGAGCCGATGGCGCGCAGCATCGCCCGCATCGGTCTGCCCTGGCGGCATGTGCCCGGCAACCACGATCTGAATCAGGACGCGCCGGACCTGCGGTACACCGCCGACAGTTTCATCCGGGTCTTCGGGCCGCCGTATTACGCCTTCGCCTACGGCCCGGTGCATTTCATCGTGTTGAATAATATCCACTGGCACATCGGCGAGCGGGATTACCATGCGGAACTCGGCGCCGACCAGTTGAAATTCGTCGAGGGCTACCTGCGCCATGTGCCGAAAAACCGGCTGGTCGTCCTGTTCATGCACATCCCGATCACGGAAATCCGCGATCGCAGGCAACTTTTTGATCTGCTCCAGAATCGCCCCCCCACCTTTCCACTCTCGGCGCCCACGCATGATCCGCGGCCTGTGTCTCCCGCCGCCCCGCCCCACCGGCGCGGCCCCACGCCGCAT
>CAZLII010000543.1:0-3566 GCA_964559065.1 uncultured Nitrospirales bacterium
GTCCTGCAAACCCACGCCGGATTCGCTGTGGGGCATCTACCTAGTGGATATCTTCGACAACATGCTGCTCCTTCAGGAAGCCCCCGGCTATGCGCTCTTCGAGCCGGTGCCGTTCCGGCCCACGCCCCGCCCCCCGGTCGTTCCCGACCGCGTGCGCATGGACCAGGATGAGGCGACGGTCTATCTTGTGGATATATACCAGGGCGAAGGGCTGCGCGGTGTGCCGCGCGGCGCAATAAAATCCCTGCGTGTCTATGAATTCCACTACGCCTACCCGCAGATGGGTGGGCATGTGCATGTTGGCGTCGAGGGGCCTTGGGATGTCCGCCGCATTCTCGGCGCCGTCCCGGTCTATGACGACGGATCCGCCTACTTCAAAGTTCCCGCGAACATCCCCATTGCCGTGCAGCCGCTCGACGCCGAAGGCCGGGCCGTGCAAATCATGCGCAGTTGGTTCGTGGGCATGCCCGGCGAGGCCGTGTCCTGCGTCGGTTGTCACGAGAAACAGAACATGTCCCCCCCCGCAACGCCGACCCTCGCCGCGCGCAAGCGGCCCGTCGCCATCACCCCTTGGAAAGGCCCCGTGCGCGGCTTCAGTTTCAAGCGCGACGTGCAGCCCGTGCTCGACCGGCATTGTGTTGGCTGCCACAACAGCGAACCGCGCAAAGACGGCCGCAAACTGCTCGATTTCGCCCGTAAAGAGAAGAACGGCTGGAACAATTTCACGCCGTCCTATCTCGCCCTGCACCCCTATGTGCGGCGGCCCGGTCCGGAAAGCGACAACTACGTCCAGAAACCCAAGGAGTTTTTCGTCAACACCAGCGAACTGGTGCAGATGTTGGAGAAAGGGCATCAAGGCGTCGTGTTGGACGAGGATGCCTGGGACCGCCTCTACACTTGGATAGACCTCAATGTGCCGGACCACGGCACGTGGGGCGAACATCGCCCGATTCCCCACAACTTCGATCAGCGCCGTTTGGCGATGCGCACGCTCTACGCGAACCGCCCGGAAGACCCCGAATTCATCCCCGAACTGCCGCCGATTGATACGGATTTTATCAAGCCGACGGCCCCGCCAAAACCCAAGGCCAAGGGCGTCACCGCTGCGGATTGGCCGTTCAGCGCGGAGGAGGCCGTGCGCCGTCAGCAGGCCGCCGCATCGCCGACCCGCCGGAGCGTTGATTTGGGTGACGGCGTCGTAATGGAACTGGCCCTCATCCCGCCCGGCGAATTCGTCATGGGCGATATTGACGGCTTCCCGGATGAGCGTCCCGTCGCGGCGGTGCGCATTGATCGCCCGTTCTGGATGGGGGTGATGGAAGTCACGAACGCCCAGTACCACCGCTTCAATCCGCAGCACGACAGCGGATACATTGACCAGCACCACAAAGACCACACCAGACCGGGCTATTCCGCCCACGCGCCCAACAGCCCGGTAATTCGCATTACCTGGGAGGAAGCGCTGGCCTTCTGCGCCTGGCTTTCGGACCAGACCGGCTTGCATTGCACCCTGCCCACGGAAGCGCAATGGGAATGGGCTTGCCGCGCCGGGGCCGCCGCGTCATTCTGGTACGGCGACCGCGACACGGATTTCTCAGCCTTCGCCAACCTCGCGGACCAGTCCATCAGCCTGCTTGCCGTCAGCGGCGTTGATCCCCAACCCATCAAGAATCCCAGTCGCTACGAAGATTTCCTGCCGAAAGACAACCGCTTTAACGACGGCGCAAAGATCATGACTGATGTGGGATCGTATCAGCCGAATCCCTGGGGGCTGCATGACATGCACGGCAACGTGGCGGAATGGACCCTCTCGGCCTATTGTCCCTACCCCTATGTCGAAGACGACGGCCGCAACGACCCGGCGGCATCCAAGAGAAGGGTGGCGCGCGGCGGTTCCTGGTCCGACCGGCCCAAACGCGCCCGCGCCGCTTTCCGCCTCGCTTATGAACCCTGGCAGCCGGTCTTCAACGTCGGCTTCCGCGTTGTGGCGCTTGTTGAGGACGACACCAAAATAGCCTTGGGAAAGAATGCGCCCTGATTGAACGGGAGTCACGCCAAATGCTCATATCGCCCCACATGAGAAGCATGCGCACATTGCTTTGCACAATCGCGCTGCTTGTCTTCGGGGCGTCGGTTGCTTCACCGGCAGGCAATGTGCCTGAGCAGACAGAATGTGCCGCATTGAGGGCCGCTATCGAAGACCTCATGATGACTTTCCCCGACACCTATCCGCGCGGCCCGGAATTCCTGCAAGACTTGGACGCATTCGAGAAGCGATTGGAAAAGATCGGGGCCATGCACGCGTCGGGCAGGTCGTCATTGCGCACCAAAGCAGAAGAGGAGATGGCGTCCTTCCGGCGCTTGCAGCGGGAAGCGCTGGTGGCGAACCCGTTGGTCAGCGGCCGGCCCATCCTCTATGTCGCGCGCCGGCAGTACAAACCCGACCACCACAACACCGAAACGATGTTCCAGACCGGGGAAATCAACACGGGGAGTTTCGAAGGCGGCAGCGCGTTGCGCACGATAGATTTCGGACGGGGAGGCGCGATACACACCTTCCTGGAACTTCCCGACGGCGTTGTGCGCGACCCGGAAGTCCATTTCGATGGCGTCAGGATCGTCTTCTCGATGCGGCGGAACATCGAAGACGACTATCATATTTACGAGATCAACGCCGACGGCAGCGGCCTGCGCCAACTCACCTTTGCGCAGGGCGTCAGCGACATTGACCCGCTTTACCTGCCCGATGACAGTATCGTGTTTTCCTCGTCGCGCGAACCCAAATACTGCATGTGTAACCGGCACATCATGTGCAACCTCTTCCGCATGGACGCGGACGGCGCGAACATCCATCAGATCGGCAAGAGCACGCTCTTCGAAGGGCACGGCGCGCTGATGCCCGATGGACGCATTCTTTATTACCGATGGGAATATGTGGACAGGAATTTCGGCGATGCACAGGGACTGTGGACCGTGTTCCCTGACGGAACCAACCACGCGGTGTACTGGGGCAACAACACCGAGTCGCCCGGCGCGGTCTTCAATGCGCGCGCCATCCCCGGCACGCAGCAGGTGCTCTGCATTTTCGGGTCCTGCCATGACCGCCCGTGGGGGGCGCTCGCCATCCTCGACCGGCGCCTCGGCCTGGATGGCGCGGTCCAAAGCGTTCCCAGCGATTCCATAGTGCGCATCTGGCCACCGGAAGCCATCCGTATGGTCGGCGAAGGCGATTGGAACCGCTACAATTTCGACACCTTTATCGGCGTCTCGCCGAAGTATGAAGACCCCTTTCCACTCAGCGACAAGTATTTCCTGTGCTCGCGCACCATCGGTAAAGGCGAGCGCATGGGCATTTACCTGATTGACGTGTACGGAAATGAAATCCTGCTGCACGCAGAAGACCACCCCGCGCCCACGTGGGGCTGCTATGATCCAATGCCCGTCACGCCTTCGCCGCGTCCGCCCGCCATCCCGTCGCGCCGCGATTTTGAGAACGGCGATGGGTTTTTTTACGTGACCGACGTCTATCAAGGCACGCACATGCAGGGTGTGCGTCGCGGTTCGGT
>CAZLII010000544.1:0-3556 GCA_964559065.1 uncultured Nitrospirales bacterium
TAGCCCCAGACCACCCCGGCGGCGTCCACTTGGAAATCAATGCCGCGAATTTCCTGGTCGGGACGCGTAATGGTCACCCGCTGGTATGGCATGACCCGCCCTGCCTTATACGGCGACCGGCGCACATCCACCGAAATGCTGTATTCACCCGGCGCCAGCCCGGACACCACATACTCGCCGTTGGCATTGGTGACCGGAGCGTCGTCCCGCTGAAACTGCGCCAGACGTTCCGGACCTGAGGAACCAATACGCTCCACCCGGATACTCAAATCGGGCGCGCCCACCGAAGTGCCCGACTCGGTGACCCGGCCCATGACCGTAGCACCCTTGGAAAGGCGCAAGCGGATGGCAACTTCGGCGTTCTGGTCTTTTCCCCCGATGGTTGCCTGTTCTTCCACGGGCATGTAGCCACGGGTGGAGCAGGAAATGGCATAAGTCCCGGCCTGGGCGAAAGATAGCGCGATTGTGCCGTCCTCTTCCGTCGTGCCGCTGCGGTCTTCGTTCAGAAGCCTCGCCTCGGCGCGGGCTTCCTCCAGCAGCGTGGCGTCGCCCGCATCGCGCGCCGCCTGAATCGCGGTGTCAATACGCCGCCTTTCCGCATCACTCTGCCGGCGCCGGGCTTGCACGCGCGCTCCGCGCAGCGGCTCGTTCGATGCGGCATCCACCACGGTGACCAACAGGCGATAGGGCGTCTCCGTGGGTGCAGCCTGCGTTTCTGCTGCAGGCTCGACCTGTTCTCCGCGCCGCGTCGTCGCTTCGCGACGGCGCAGCCGTGGCGCCTCATTGGGAATGACATCATCCGGCCCCCGGAAGACATTGCGTCCATCGGGACGTTCCACATACTTGATTTCGGAGACCGGGGGAGCGGGGGGCTTTCGCGGGGAGTACATCAGCGCCAACAGCACACATACCCCCAACACCACCACCAGCACGGCGACTATCTGCACGGTGGAGATGGATGATGAAGTATGTCGTCGCGGGATCATCCCGCGTAACCTTTGCCCATGTTGCGATCTTTCCGTACTAAAAAAACGTTATGCCGGAAAATCCGATGACACGTGGGTGCGTATCGCCCGGGCTTGGGATAAGCGGCATATTCCGCTGTGAATACATGGCGCGGGACCGGCCAAAGCGATCAACCTCAATATTTCGGCGTTTGATGGCTCCGAAACTGCCAACCAATCGGGATCAAGGCCACCAGAATCGTGCCGCCCGCCAGCAGCATGCTGGAGATCAGTGAATACGCGCCGCCATAACCGCTGTAGGAAATCTGCATCGAGGTGGTGAATGCGTCATACTGGCCCCGGCCCCCCGATACCCCATGGTTGATGAGGACGGAGAGATTCGTGAACGACACCAGCAGCCCCGCCACAAGGAGGGCCGCAAGAAACGCCACCCCCAGCGTCGCCATGGAATAGCGGAAGCGCAGCGCCTCATGATCGCGCAATTGCGCGATGCGCACCCGCTGTTCAACCCGGCGATGCAGCATTATGGGCGTTGGGCGCAATCTTTCGGAGCGCAAGGCCTGTTCGATAAGCGCATCAATATGGTGACGTCTGTCAATCCTCATGAGGAAAAAATTTCCTTTTCCACAATTGATTTCAATTGTTTTCGGGCGCGAAACATCCACGTTTTCAGGGTTCCCATCGGAATCTCCAGCACGTCGGCTATATCTGAGTAGGAAATGCCCTGAAGGTAATACAATGTAATGATAGTCGCGTAATGATCCGGCAATTTGGTCACGCAATATCGAATGTATTCCGGAACATCGGAGACTTCCACCGGGTCCACCGCCGCCGGCGTGGCGGGAGTGAGTTCAACCTCGGCCCGGCGCTTGCGCCGGTTCAATTCGGTCAGGCAAACGCTGCATGTGACCCGGTACATCCACGTGCTGAAACTGCAATCTCCGCGAAATCCTTTCAAGAGACGGTATGCCTTCAAAAAGGCCTCCTGCGCCATGTCCTCCGCCAGGGCCGCGTCGCGCATGAATCGGAACGCAACGTTGTAAATAATGTGCTGATGCCGCCGGACCAGTTCTGAAAACGCCTCTGAATCGCCTGATTTTGCCCGATGCACCAGTTCCAGGTCGCCGATGGACGGCTCGGACGCCGCACCGATCAAAGGGACATCCGCGTCAAAAGTCCCGGCGCTCTGCCGCAATGTCCATTCCGTGCTTGCCGTCATGTCGTGCTCCTCGTAATCCAGATGTCGCCGTTCAGCGATTGCAGCGATAGTCGGGTTTTCCCGTCACCCAGCACGCCGCGCAGTTCCCGGAGGCGCTGCACGCCTTCCTCTTCCTGGAACTCCAAGTCGCAGCGTATCGTTCCGCGGCCCGTGGTCGCGGCGATTTCGGCGGAAATCCCTTCCACCGTGACCAGTGTAATGCCTCCGTTGGTCACTGTCAAATCGCAGGACGTAACGTCCGGCTCAAGAAGCGTTGCATAAACGTGTCCGTTGGTCGTGGCGGCGTTCAGGTCGCCTCCACGCATATTGGCATAGATGCTGCCATTCACCGTCTCCAAACGGGTATCTCCGGCAGCATCATAAACCCGAATCCGGCCGTTGGTGCTCTTGGCCGTAACATTGCCGACAGGCTCCTGAATGTCAATATCCGTATTGTTGCCTACCACCGATATATGGCCGCAACCCCTTGACACCAAAACATTTCCAAAGGTTCCGGTGATATTCATATGAGTGCCCTCAGGCACCACCACTTTGTAATCCACGCGCAGGTCGAGACCGTCTGGGCGCTCTGCCGGCTCGCTGATCACGCGCAGCACGTCATTGCCCTGTTCCACCTGAATCAGTGTTTCGAGGTACTGCTCCGCCGCCAGTCGCTGCTCGGAATTCTGCGTATAGACGCGGATGTCCGCCGTGATCTCAATCGCATCCACATCCCGCGGATGCGTCGAAACATTGATGGCCCCGTCCTCGTTTACAATATCCACCGTCCGCACCTTCGGCACGGTGATGGAGCGGGTATCGCGCACGCCCGGACGGCAGACCTCCCTCGGCAGCCGGGGCGCAAGCACCCCCACCGTGAAACTCTGGATGGCGGCTGCGATGAACACTGCCGTCGCCGTACTGCGCACTATCCCATTCATTCGTAGCATCTGTTTTATTTGACCCGCCATGTATATTCCGGGGTTTCAGGGTCGCCGCATGCCGATGAAGCCCCAATACACTGTCAATGATACAATCGGCAGTAAACCGTCGTTTCACGGAACTCAAACGAATCTTCATCAATGATTCCCTGATTTGACTCAATAGGCGGCAAACGTGTCAAATAGGACCGAGAGAAAACCACGGTGCACAATCGGCAGTCTATCCAGAAGCATCCCGGGCAAACCATGAGTGCGCTTGGCGTCAGAATACACCAATCGAAAGGGAGCGAGCAGTACGATGGCCATCGAAAAAGCGAGCCGCGAGGAGTTTTATCGCGAAGCGCGGAATGATTTGCCGGGACCCTTGGCCGGGGTGCGGGTGATTGAAGTAACGACCACATGGGCGGGACCGCGATGCGGCGGCATACTCGCCGATTACGGCGCGGACGTGG
>CAZLII010000545.1:0-3548 GCA_964559065.1 uncultured Nitrospirales bacterium
GGTCTCCAGATAGTAGACGCGGCATCTTGCCGCGTCGGTTCGGGATAAGACAAACGCGGCGGGACGCCGCGTCTACATTTGGCGTTCAGGCAAGGCTGGCCGCGATAAAGCGGCGGCAAGCCACAGGCTTGACCGAAGGTCTCCAATGCGTAGGGTGGGTGCAGCACAGCGGAACCCACCAAGGCCGTTATCCATGGTGGGTTTCATTGCGCTTCGCTCCATTTCACCCACCCTACGTGGCTGATTTCGCTAACGTTTATCAAAAAAGGCAATGACGGCATCGGCGATCTGGTCCACGGTTTCCGGCGCGAGTTCCGGGTAGAGGGGTAGCGAGAGGGTCTCGTCGCAGGCTTGTTCGGCAACCGGAAATGCGCCGCGCGTCCATCCGAGCGAGGCATAGGCGGGTTGCAGGTGAATCGGGATGGGGTAGTGCATCAACGTGCCGATGCCCTTCTCCTTGAGCCAGTCCGCCAGCGCGTCGCGCTCCGGCGTACGCACGGGATAGAGATGGAAATTGCTGCGCGCCCACGGCGCTTCGTCGGGCAGGACCAGCGGCGTTTCGCGAAGTCGCTCCCGGTACCGCGCGGCGATTGCGCGGCGCGCATCGTTCCACGCATCCAGGTGACGCAGTTTCACGCGCAGAATAGCCGCCTGCATTTCGTCCAATCGGCTGTTGATGCCGTGCATGAGGTGATAGTATCGTCGTTCTTCCCCGTAATTGCGCAATTTGCGGACGCGGCCCGCAATCTCCGGATCATTCGTCGTCACCGCGCCGGCGTCGCCGAACGCGCCCAGGTTCTTGGTCGGATAGAAACTGAAAGCCGCCGCTGCGCCCAGCACGCCGCAATGGCGGCCCTTGTATTGCGCGCCATGCGCCTGCGCGCAGTCTTCCACCACGAGCAGACCGTGGCGTGCTGCAACGGCATTGATCGCGTCCATGTCGCAGGGATGCCCGTAGAGATGCACGGGAACCACCGCCTTGACGCGCGGCGCGATCGCGCGTTCCATTGCGGCGGGATCAAGCGTCAGCGTGGCGGGGTCCACGTCCGCCAGGACGGGCGTCGCGCCCGCCGCGACCGCCGCCGCCGCCGTGGGTACGCAAGTATTCGCGGGGATGATGACGCCATCGCCCGGCCCCACACCTGCGGCCCGCAGCGCCAGGTGAATCGCATCGGTGCCGGAGCCGACGCCAACGGCATGCGATGCGCCGACATAGACCGCGAATTCCTCTTCGAACGCCTGGAGTTGCGCGCCCAGGATGAACCAGCCGCTTTCGAGCACGACGTCAATCGCGGCGCGGACTTCTCCTTCGGTGCTCCGAAACTGCGACTTCAGTTCTGAAAAAGGAATCATCTCAGGTCGTTCTCCGCAGGAGCACCAACCGGACCCACAGGCCCAACAGTTGCCAGGCCACCAGTGCGATCCGGCGGAAATTGAAGAACTGTGATTTGCCGTGCGCGCGCTGGTAGTGGTGCACAGGCGTCTCGACAATCCTGCATCCCGCCCGTTGCATCTTTGTCATCATCTCGCAACAGATCACGCCGCTGTCGCTGACCAATGTGATTTTGTCGAAGACGGACCGCCGGATCAGGCGGAAGTCGCAATCCACGTCGCGGATTCGCAATCCGAAGGCGACCTTGACCATCCAATGGTAGATGCGCCCGATGACGATTCGGTGCAGCGGGTCATGGCGGGTGATTTTGTAGCCCTGCACCACATCCACATCCGGGCCGGCATGCTGCACCAGTTGCTCCAATTCGCGCACGTCGTATTGTGCGTCGCCGTCGGTGTAGAAAATCCATTCCCGCGTGGCGGCGGCGAAGCCGCTGCGCAACGCGCCGCCATAGCCCCGGTTTTTCTCATGGCGCAGCACCTTCACCTGTGGGAAACGCCTGGCGATTTCATCCAGCAATTCAAGCGTATGGTCGTTGCTGCCGTCGTCCACAATGGTGATGTCGTAATCCAGCCCCAGCCGTTCCGCGGTCCGGGCGGTCAACAGCACCATGCTGCCCATCGTTCCCCAGTCCTGGTAGCAGGGAAAAAAAATGGATACCGAACTGCACGCCATAGCGGTTTCATCCCCGTAATGCGCTTTGACTGCGATGCGCGAGTATAACAGCATCCCACAACGGCTCACAAAGAAAGCACCACCTTTACATCTCCTTCAGCCGGCGAGAATGTTACAAAAACTGGAGGCTGGTCTGAAGAAATCCGGCGCATTGCCAGCGATAAACTTCGCCAACGCCCAGCCTGCATCGGTTCCTTCGCTGGCGTATTGATCGTTATTGCTGATACCTCCCCTGCTTCAGGCCGTATTTTGCGATCAATTCCTGCGCTTCCTTCAATTTGTGCGGCGGCACGCCTTCCGTGCGGTGCGCGATCTTTTTTGCGGGCGCGCCCGCCCAAATCTCCAGCGGACCAACCTGCGTGTCTTCGATCAATACGCTGCCCACGCCAATGATGGCGCCGTCACCGATGGTCACGCCGGGATGAATATACGTGCGGCTGCCGACGAATACATTGTTGCCGATGATGATGGGCTTGGTGATGTGCGGCGTATAGACCCAATGATGGTCCGTCCCATAAATCATATGGTTGGTGTCGCGAATGACGCAGAACTCCGTAATCGCTGTGTCGTTGCCGACTTGGATCAGTTCCTCCGCCTCCAATATGCAGTAATAACTGCATCCGGAATGATTTCCGAAAATGATTTTTCCTTTGCCGCTCGTGCGCATGATCACATGGTCGCGAAAACGGCAGTTGCTCCCCACCTCCACATGCCCCTCTATGACCAACTCCCTGCCTTGAAAACGGTTGTGTTTGCCCCTCTTGGCAAACTTCAACCCGTGCCGCCACGACCGCACTGCGCGAATAAAATTTTTCATCGTCATCCTTCCTTTATGTCATCGTTTCCATCAGAACCGGGCTTTCATTTCCTCCAACGCCCCAAATTGGTCTCGAATGATGTGCTCCGTTCCCTGGTCATCCACAACCACGCCATCGTATGGCCCGAAATGCTGCGCATAGTCCATCGCGATGATGCCGTAATGGCGTTTCTCCGCCTTGGCGCCCTGACCCCGGAAGCGCAGGCGGACGCGGCCCTCCTTGTCCTCAATGCGAAAGGCGCGTGCTTCGGATTCGCGTATGAACGCCACAGGCCCCAGCAACATTATTCGGCCATCCACCCACATCGCGTCCTCATCGGGCGCTCCTTTCTCCGTCATCTGATTGACAAAATTGACCATCACCTCGCGTCCTTGGGTGGAGAAACCTGAAAAGCAACCCCACAACCACTGGGAACGATAGGGATAGAAAGTCTTCTGTTCGTCGAGATTTCCGCGATCCCGGGCGGAATCGAACTGATACTCCACTTCGTCAATTCGGATAACCCCTTCAATGCGCAATGGCGATTTGTGCGTATACGTATGATGTTTGGGCGGAATGGGCAGGCTGACGACCAGGGGATCCACAGCCTTCAAATCCTGATGAAAAACCAGGTCGGCATACATGGCCGGCGAGGTTCGGGTTTTCAGAATATCCGCCTTGAC
>CAZLII010000546.1:0-3547 GCA_964559065.1 uncultured Nitrospirales bacterium
TGTATGTTCACCGAACACGAATGTCTGACATTCTTGGGTGCATTCCCCTCGTTCCCAAATTGCATCTGGGAACGCTGCTGTCCATGTAATTCCATTTTGTCTTCCCAAGACAGCAACGGTTTTCTGCCTGCTGCTGTCAATACACTTCAAGGACGCGAAGTGCAATTTCACTGGCAAGCGCGCTCAAAAATGAAATCGGGAACGAGAGGCTAAGCAAGGCGGCGGCCGCTATGCCTCCTGCGGGTTCATATGGGATCATGTGATTCTTGCGCATTTACCCCCTTGACAAATACGGGGGGGGGGGTAGAATATGATTCAGCAGTGTGTAATTGGCTTCAAAAAAATCAGGCGCGCCAGCGCCGGAGGATAGCCTGATGAAACACGCAGCGCCCGCCCCCATTCTCAGTTTCCTGTTGGTCTTGGCATCCCTTCCGGGCGCCGCGCAGTTTCAGGCGCACAAACCAGTATCCTAATCCCATGAAAACTTTGACCGTAAACACAAGCGGGGGGGCGGCGGAAGTATTCAGCGCGGCGGTCCCCAATGATTATACCTATTGGGGGCCATATCCCTATGCCACCGCCCAGGGACCGGACCGCTTCTCTTTTTCGGTTGTCGCCCCCAGCGCATACGCTTTCAATTATTTGACTTGGGTGGAGGACAGTCAGACCTGGTACTCCACCAACTCCTATTTGACTTATTGCCTCGACGGCAGTTATACGGCGCACATAGTCAATAAAATCAGACTGAACATACAGACGATCGGCCAAGGCGTGGTCACCAGCCCGAATTTCGCGTATGCCTGGAACCCGAGACCATATCAATCTGTCGCCCAGGGAACCTCGCTTACACCGCTCGTCAACGCAAACCTGGTTTCCATGACGCCCGAACCGTGCCCGGGCTGGGGCTTCGACTATTGGCAATACAAGAACGCCCAAGGCCAATGGGTCAGTGACCACCGCACCAACCTTCCCGTTTACATGAACTGGTGGTCCGGCGATGGCATCCGCGTCCCCAATGGCGTATCCGTCTTCGACGTTAAAGCAGTGTTTATCGGAGGCTGTGATCCTGATGTGAAAATTTTGGACGCGGATATTACGCAGGATAATATCCGTATCATGCTTACACCCATTAACGGCCCACAAACCGGACAATTAGTGCTCGAACTTTTCGGACCTAACAATGCGTATTACCTGATTCGCACGGTAAATCGCGACACCGGGATACATAATGAGACATTTAATATTCCTCAGATGCCTGAAATGCCTGACGGTGAATTCACGACAGTCCGCGCTACTTGGACAGTGAATCAGCACGAATACCAAGACGAATTCTCGGTACATTTCCAAAATTTGGGCCTTTATCGGCACTCTCAATACAATACGCCTCATGAGTCCCACGAAACGTGTCAAGGCGGACAATTACTCCAAGATATTTGCCTCGGAGATCATGCATCTGCCAGCGGTCCGCCTTGTCCTGGTCTATGTTGCGATACTATGTGGTCTCTATTTGCATCACAGGCGCGTATGAATGGTAACGGCATCTCGCAATGCGCTGGAGAGGTCATGCGCTCGACCATTTGTGATAATTGGGGTGTGATATGTCCAGAATTGTGCCCAGATCGCGATCCAAACAGCCTTGAGGCTGTCGCTGCGATTGAAACAGGATGCCGCAATACGGACCTCGGGGATGATACGGTTGCTATACGTCAGTCAGGCCATCCATATTTGAGTTGTGGAAGCCGAGTCTTTGTTTTCGGACAAACTCCACAAGGCCAATTGGCGGGAACGATTAAGCGAGTAACAGACACAGGGCTGCTGCAAGAGAGACAATGCGACAATTACAACCCTTCAAATCATAGCTGTACGGGCTGGCTTGATCTTGGGGATTTTGTCACGATACTTTTATTGGAAAACCAATGAAAACGATTCCTAAAACTGCCTACATTGGGGGACTGATGCTGATATATTGCGTTGGTTCGCTTGTACATGCACAAAAAACTATGACGTATAAACAGCATCCCGATATAAATTTTGAAGCAAAACCGCTTTGTAAGTTTCCGGAAGAGTTGACGCCGGACTGGTATAGTATCGAAAGTCCAACCCTGGTTATTCATGCATTGCCACCAGACAAACGGGATCAGACCGACCAAGCGGCGGGTCTCTTAACGTTTCGCGTAGAGTTCAAAGAAATCAAAGAAAGAGTATGTGGAAAAAGATTGGAATTCAGTTGTCGCCATTTCGGTCCTCTATTCTCAATGTTTTTGGATGACAACCGTTTTATTGCTACCGGCTGCACCAGTTCTCACACAGACTACATATACATCGCCGAAACAGAACGTCTTGATCAAGGAATTGGAATTACATGTAGGTCCCCGCGTATTTCGCCAACGGGCCGCTACGTGTTCTTTAGTGCACAAATTGCGCGTTCAATTCAACCTTGGGAGGGTTCTTGTTATCTTCTCATTGATCTTCTCGAGCGACGACCATCCGCATATCGGGTATATCCTCTTCCCGACAAGACTGCCGAGGTGCTTCCCCTGCATCTCCAAGAGCCGGATATCCAGTGGTTCTGGCCCCCAGACGACATGATATTTAATTGCCGTGATGCCGTCAGTGGTGCACATTCACCCGCTTCGTCGCCTCAATGGAGTCCTGACGGACTCAAGATCGCTTTCATTGATCAATCAATTATTCGCTCCGTCGAATTTCAAATTTCTTATGATTTTGTTGTTCTGGATTTCAGCCAGGGACTTATAGTTCCGCAAATTTTGACATTGCCTATTGACTTCGAAAAAAACATCACACCTGAACGCAAGGGCACCGTCTATGCAGTTCCCACAATACAAATTAAATGGGTAGAGAACAATGTCTTGGAGGCAAAATTTCGTTCAGGGGATCCAAAATTGTTGCTGAAAAAGCGATTTAGACTTAATCTTGGGGATAACATTAAAAATAAAGGGGAAAAATCAGGATTCTTTGATTTGGCTCGGGCAACAGATTAATGTTCCCCTAGTTCACAAATTGCATTTGGGAACGCTGCTGTCCATGTAATTCCATTTTGTCTTCCCACGACAGCAACGGTTCTCTGCCTGCTGCTGTCCTTCCCCTTCAAGGAGCAGTGGTATGCAGGGACATGTACCGGCGCAGATATTCGCGCAGGCGCTCGACGAGGCGCGCGGCGGTTTCCGCGTCGCGGGCCATGAGGTCGCGTGCGGGGCGGGCGCCGGGCCGGGTTGAGGTCTCCACGAATTCGAGGATGGCGTCCCGCTCCCGTGTTTCCCAGGAAAAGGGCGACCGGCCGGATTGCCAGGTCAGCCGCCGCCACGGGGCGCGAATGGAAAGCACCAGCGGGTCGCCCGCCATCGAAACCGGCTCCTTGGGGCCGTAGATTTCCAGCAGATTGCTGCCGGTGCTCTCGTGCATGAAGGCGGTGCCCGCCAGATGCAGCAGGGTGGGGGCGAGGTCTTCGATGCTGCTCAGTCCGACCTGGGTCCGCGCTACGCCCTGCGGCATGGCGAGAATAATCGGCACCCGCAACGCGGACTCC
>CAZLII010000547.1:0-3546 GCA_964559065.1 uncultured Nitrospirales bacterium
TCCACGCCGCGCACGACCCCCGCCTCTTCCGCGTTCTGCGCCGGGAGCAGGATGCCCCGCAGCCCCTTGTCGCGCGCGCAGATCGCCATCGCAATCGCGCCCGCCACCGGGCGCAGCGTGCCGTCCAGGGCGAGTTCGCCCACCAAGGCATACGCGGGCAGGCGCGTGTCCGGCACCTGGTCCGTGGCGGCGATCATGCCGACGGCGATGGGGAGGTCTAGCGCGCTGCCCTCCTTGCGCATGTCCGCCGGCGCGAGGCTGATCACGACGTGGCCGCGCGGCGTGCGAAAGCCCGAATTGCGGATGGCCGACCAGACCCGGCTCTCGCTTTCCTTCACCGCCGCGTCCGGCAGCCCCACGATCCGGGTTTTGTTCATCCCCGGCACGGCGTCCACCTCGACCGCCAGCGGAAACGCCTCCACCCCCAGCACCGCGCACGACTGCACCCGCGCCAGCATAGTCCGTTTCCTTCCGCGTCCCCATGACGCACACACCGCGCCCATTATCGGCATTGCGCGCCGCCCCGCGCAACCCGGCGCGAAAACGATGCGGGGTGGGTGCGGCGAAGCGGAACCCGGCATTTCCTGGTCTTGTCGGACATGTCGGACGAGTCGGACGAGTCGGACATGTCGGACGGGGTGGACGGGGTGGAACAAGTGGACGCAGGGGCCTGGTCCAATCTGTCCGACCCGTCCAAAAGTTCTGGAGTCCAGGCTTCAGCCTGTCTCGCCCGACTCTGTTCAGAAGTTTTGGAGTCCAGGCTTCAGCCTGTCTCGCCCGACTCTGTTCAGAAGTTCTGGAGTCCAGGCTTCAGCCTGTCTTGTCCGACTCTGTTCAGAAGTTTTGGAGTACAGGCTTCAGCCTGTCTTGTCCGACTCTGTTCAGAAGTTCTGGAGCATAGGCTTCAGCCTGTCTCGTCCGACCCATCCGACCTGTCCGACTGGTCCGACCCGTCCGACAAACACAGTCGTTCTATCGGCGTGGAGGCATTCGATGCATCGCTTTGATATACTGGCGTCAAGCCCGACCGGCGACGTGATGCCGGGAAATCGGGTGTTGACAGGGCATAAGAAGGGGAATGAAACGTGCTGCGCAGTGGGGTCGCTTGCGGCGTGATTGCCGTGATGGGGGCGCTTGCCGCATCAGGCCAACCCTGGCCCATCGAAGACGCCGAGACAGCCGTCCAGGACGGGCCGTACAGCGTGTTGGTGAAACCCTCGACCGCCAACCGGCGCGTGGACGACGTCCCGGTGCCGCCCTTCGGCTTTTCCCTGGAAATCAGAGACGGCCGCCTTTCAACAGTTGAGGGTTTCTTCTTCGCCACGCTGGCGGCCTGGCCGGAGCGCACAGACAATCCCGACGCGCCAGATCCGTTATCGAGCAGTCGCTGGGGAGGGGTGTACAAGAACAGTTCCGGCAAAAACTGGGTCAACCGAATCAACGAATGGCACCACGACGGCAAGGCCGCAGGGCTGAGCCAGGACACCTTCCGCAGTTTCGATGACGGGCATTCCTCGATTCCGCTGGGTTCCTACCCGCAGATGAACTCCGAGCCGCCCGTCCCTGTATTCGGTTCGCTCTACGAAAATGTCTTCAAGCCGAGGGTCACCATGGGCGTGCAATCCTACGGCAGCGAAGGCAAGAGCGTGATTGAGGACCAGTCGCGGCGCTTCCTGCGCGCTTTTTATGAATCCGGGATGCCCGAGGGCGGCTTTCAGCGATACTACCGGATGTTCTACGAAAACAACTTTTTGTTCGTCGCGCCGGCGGTGGGGTCGTACAAACCCGACAACGACGCCTTCACCTTTCTCAGCCCGTTTTATCTGCATTCGATTGGCGCGTCGGGCAGCGATTCCCGGCTGCTGCAACCGCTGGTGATGGCCTCCGCCGCCCTGCCGCCAGACCTCAAGACCCGCATCCTGCGCAACGGCCTCTTTGCGCCCACGATGATGCACCTTTTCAAGAGCGCCATCGCCGGGACCATTCTGGCGCCCGAAGCGCATGCGCCCGCCTATGCCCTGCCGCCGGAGACCGCGGATGATGCGGACGGCCCGACACCGTTTCTCGACGCGCTGCTGAACGCCGCAAACGGCCTGAAACATATCCCGCCGGTCTGCCGCATGAAATTCCGGAGCATCGCCGTCGTGAACGACGAAGACGCTGCCCCGGATCGGGAGACCTACTACGAGGAAAACACCTACGCCTTCACCGGCGCGCTCCGGCAGGGACAGGCCTTTCTCCTGGATGTGGATTTGCGCTACAGTTGGACCGACAAGAACCTCCCCATCGCCAAGTACCATGCCGCCGTGCTGCGCGGCAAAGGCGAAATCACGCCGCTGAATGAACACGGGTCCGTCCTGCGCATCCGAATCCCCTGGTCGCTGACCGACAACCGCCGCAACCTCAGAAGCGACGTGGCGCTCCTCGTCCACGACGGTACCTACTATTCCGCGCCCGCCTACATCTCCGTGCGCCACATCCACCGCCTCGACCCCATCACCCTCGGCATCAAGGTCCGCTGAAACGCGCCCGCCCAAGATGAAGGTGCTGCATGGGCATGTATTCGTGATCGGTTAAGCAAGTTCACAGGGTGGCCATGCGCAATGTTTACAAGCAATTCAATGGGTGCAGGGACTGTTCTGGATTCCCGCTTGCGCGGGAATGACGAATTTCGCTAAACGCCTCATTTTTGCGCGTCATTCCCGCGCCCGCGCAAGCGGGAATCCAGCAATGAAAGATCGCGTGTTAACCGAACACGAATGCATGGGCATGGGAAAAAGAGCAATCCCCGCTGAAGTTCTCTTCAGCGGGGATTGATAATCCGTGCAAGATGTTCCTATTTCCCCAGCCGCACCATGTACTTCCGACGAAGCGCCAAGCCTGCCAAGCCAAGCCCCAACACTGCCAGCGACGCCGGCTCCGGCACAACGGAAATTTTCACGTTGTCAAGCAAAACACCCACATTGTCCCCGCCAAGGTTACGGAAGAAGATTTGGTCGCCGCTATTGAATTTGAATGTTGTGCTGTACACGGCCCAAGGCGCACTCGGCGCAAGTGTGGTGGACAAAAGAACGGTTTCCGTCCCATTATTGCCCAAGACTACGCCTATATCGGCCGTATCACTTCCGCTTCGTTGATTGCCGGACATGATAAACTCGAGTTTATACGTCTGCCCGCTCACCAGCGGAATGAAAGGACCGGGACTCGCTGTAACACCGCCGATGCTATCCAATGCGATGGACATCAAAGTGCCGCCTTCGCGCGTAGAACCGTCCATATCAAGAAAAGTAACACCGCCATCCAGCAGTCCAGTACCGAACGAGGGGGTAAGCCCCCACGGGTTCGGATACTTGATGAGATCAATCGTTCCGGATGCCAATACCCATGGCGATGCGGGGTATGACGGCGGCACCCAATTTGTTACTGAACCACCACTTTGCAGGTTACCAACCCCCGCGTATGCGTAACTTTCAAAATTATCGTAGAACACGATCACAGCCATCCCACAGACTGACAGAATGACATCCGCTTGGCCATTGCTTATCC
>CAZLII010000548.1:0-3535 GCA_964559065.1 uncultured Nitrospirales bacterium
GATCACCTTCTGCCCGTCGGATGCCGAACTCGGGGAGGCGATTCAGAAGGCCAAGAATCCCGCCACGGGTGAGTGGTGCTTCGGGTACACGGACAATCACGGCGGCAAATGCGCCCGGGCAGTGGACGCCAGTTACGGCTATCTTGGCTGGGTGATAGACTTGGGTGAATGCACGGACCCGCAACTTCCTTTGAGCGCTTATACCTATCTGCCGTTGCTGGCCACGCTCCTGGGCGTCAACATTGACGCCAGCACCATGGTCGCGGGGCAGGTCGGATACGCCTTTGAACACATTGTGGAAACCCTGATTCCTTATCTTACAGGCGGAATTCTGCCGCCACCGGGAATTGCAACAGAGTCGGACAGGGATATTCCTGTGCCGCAGGGTTATGGCAATGGCGGCGGAACAACCGTCTATCGTCTGCGTGAAGGCGTTGAGCGGTTTATGATCACCGACATCAACAACCCGGCGGCCAGCGCCATGGCCCAGAGTAATCTGTGGATCATGTTCGACCAACTCTCCACGAATCCGGCCGCATATAACCACGTTCCCGGCGGTTCGAACGTGCTTTACATGGACGGCCATGTGGCGTTCATCCGCTACGGTGAATGCGAGCCAGCCCCGGCCAACCGGCCGATGGCTCAAATGGTCGGACTGCTGACCCAATAATTCGGTTATCCTTGGGCGCGCGGGACTCTTGAACCGGTTCCCGCGGGAGCGCTGAAGCGCTTCCGCGGGAACCCATCACAACCCCGCCGCAAAAACATAGCAGAGGTAAACGGCTTACGCATGCCGTCTCTTCAAGAAGGCAGGCCGCAGCAATGCGGCCTGCCTTTGTTTATGGGCGGCCGAAGATAAGAGACACGAAAACTAAAAAGGACAGAAAGGACAACAAGGACAGAAAGGACAGAAAGGACAGAAAGACAATATGCCTCGTTGCACCGCTCCCGCGGTGCAACGCCACGGCGCCACATTGCCCCTTCGTGTCCTTGCCGTCCTTGCTGCCCTTGTTGTCCTTTTATGCCTCGTTGTACCGCTCCCGCGGTGCAACGCCACGGCGCCACATTGCCCCTTCGTGTCCTTGCCGTCCTTGCTGTCCTTGCCGTCCTTGTTGTCCTTTTCCCCCGCCCAGACAAACACCCCGGCGCGGAACCTTTATGTTCTGCGCCGGGGTTGCCTTGCGCTTTCGCGCATCAGATTCGTTTTTGTTTGTGGCCGTCTCTTAGAAGGCCGAAGTCAGGACCGCAAAAGCCCGGGTGATGGGGAAATCAGCGGGGAAGCGGATGAAACTGACGTGGCCGTCCATAAACAATGCATTGGAGCCGCCGGGCACATGGTTGAATTCCTCCGCGAGCCACGAGGCAAGGTCCCACATGATCGGCATCTCACTTTGCGCCTGGGCCGATGCGGCGGGATTGTTGATGTCCGTGATGAAGAAGCGCTCAATCCCTTCGCGCAGCCGGTACAGCGTCTTGGTTTCGCCCAGTTTGTTGATAAAATCAATATCCCGGTCATAGCGATTGACGCCCGGGGCTGCCGCGGCCTGCTGCGCAATAATCTCTGCGATTTTCATCACGAAATTCACACTCAGCACCGTATCCGCGTAGAGCAGGGTTGTCGGGTCTGCAATCGGCGCGTTCGGGTCCATGCCCGGATTCAGATAATCCTCGCCGGGCTTGCCGCTCAGCGCCCACGCCACATACATGTACGATTCCGCGGTAAACGCGCAGGGATCCACGACGCCGGGATTACCAGCGGCCAGTTCCACCTGATCGAAGAAAAAGCCGGTATTGGGGTCAATGGCCTGCTTGCCCGCGGAATCCGACGGGCAAATCAGCACATTGAGGTCTGTCAGGTATTCGGGATACACCGATGGACCGTCAAAGACGAACTCCGCATCCCCCGTCGGCGGCGGTGTGTACGGATTGTTATAGCCGCATTTCAAGTAAGTCGCCACATTGGGCTGCGGCGTCTGCATTTGGTACGAGATGCGGTACGCCATCGAGGGGAAGCGTTCGCCCTTGGCTTCGTTGGAATACATCTTGAACACCAGCCCCATCTGCTTCAGGTTGTTCTGACAACTTGAACGCCGCGCCGCCTCGCGTGCGCGCGCCAGCGCCGGCAACAAAATCGCCGCCAGTATCCCGATGATGGCAATCACAACAAGCAACTCAATCAGCGTAAAACCTCTTTGTTTCATGACTCACATTCCTTCTCTGTTGGGTAATCAGAAAAACGAAAATCATCCTGCACCATTGTTGATTCTCCTCACACCTCCTTTCCGGCAATTCAACCGCGTCGTCCACCCGCCCTGTGACCAGAGCGATCCGTCAACGCTTACTGCCCAAGCAAAAAGACAACGATTCTCTTCTACCCTTGCGCTCCAATACGCCATCTCCTCCCACATATCAGTACGTTTTCAATCATACGTTAAATGTAAAAACTTTTCAAGAGATAATTTTCCAAGAAAGTGCGTATTATGAGTATTTTATTTCTTTATAGAGAAAAAGTTGCGGTATTTGCGGAGATATAATCGCCTATTACGAGCGATTGGCATTAATTGGTGCTTGCGATCTCAGATGAGAACGCGATGTGTCTTCCCTGACAGTGCGTGTTTCGGGGCGCCTGAAACCAAGACTGACTTTGGCGAGTCATTAAAACATGTTCATGGTGTGAGGCGTTTGCGTCATTAGGCTTTTGGGCGTGTGTTTGAAAGGAACTCCTGAATCTCCAGGGGCTTTTAGCGGCAATTTCAGGCGCTGTCCCGCCGATTATGCGAATGCCTGGTTGAAGCAGTGTGGCGAATCCGGCTACCGGTATTTGCAAACAGCAAAAGCAAGGAGAAATGAATCCATGGTAAAACGACTTGCATTGTGTGTGGCGGCGGCGCTTATCGTGGCGGGTTGCGCAACAATGGGGAAAGGGCCGACGGATGAGGAGTTGATCAATTCCACATTGCAGAAGGTCAAGACGGCGCTGGAGTCCCAGAATCTGGACATGCTGATGGCGACTTTTGCGGAAGATTTCTCGCATGACCAGGTTCCGGATAAGGCAACCGCACGCGAGATGCTGGACATGGGGATCAGCATGGGCTATGCGGACGACGGCGAGTGCCATCTGGACCGCGTGTCCATCAGCATGGACCCCGATGGCGAGACGGCGTCGGCCTATCCGGTTGACGTGAGCGGCCCGCCGGGGTCCATCTCCGTGGAACTGGTTCTCGGCAAACGCGAAATCGAAGTGGACGGTAAGAAGCAGAAGGCGTGGCTGGTCACGACGATCAATCCTGACGGCGTGTGAGCCGCTGATTGCGCCTGAAAGAAGACATTGCGCCCCGGCGGGGAGAAATACATCCCGCCGGGGCATGTGTTTTTATCCCCACCTCTCGTTACACCGCTCCCGCGGTGTAGTGTAATGCACCTCAGCGGCGCTCCCGCGCCGCATCCGTTGCCCTTGGGCCCCACCAAAGGGTCTGTCGATTTAACGCAAAATGGGGACAGACACGTCTCGCTCGGCGACTCGCTCGCTTGTGTC
>CAZLII010000549.1:0-3530 GCA_964559065.1 uncultured Nitrospirales bacterium
CACCAACAACACATCACCGCCACCATTGTACCTTATCCCACCCACATTGCCCCCAAAACAGGAGAATTCGCCCTCGCCTTCGCCTTCGCCCTCACCTTCGCCTTCACCCTCACCCTCACCTTCGCCCTCACCCTCACCCTCGCCTTCGCCCTCGCCTCCAACAAAACTCAGCAGCGCATGCTGACACAAGTCACCGAAGCCACTCATATCGAAGAAGGCGCCTGTGCCGGTATTGCTGATATAGCAGCGCCCGGACGCAACACCTGTGCCGTCATAGGCCGCCGGCCATCCCCAACTGTTGTTGGCAATCTTGAGCACCATGACCCGGTCGCCTGCAGCCGGAAAGGGCTGTGGGGCGGCAAGCAAAAAGCGGTTCCAGCCAAAGACGGCGGAAAAACCGGATTCCGAATGCAGGAGGGTTCCCAGATTGCCGCCGGGGATGCTGTCATAGAGCGCAAAGTCTATGGTGGCCGAGATGTCGTTCACATAAATCTGAAAGCCGTCCAGCGTATCCATGGCCGTCGTGTTTGTAAAACGAAGGGCCGTCCACGCCGTCGCCTGGCCATATCCCAGGCCATAGGAGACGCCGTTCTCGTCATAGCCGATCCAGTCGCCGACGCCCCCGGTACGCGGCGTGAACGTCGCGGTAACTGCGGGCAGCGCCGCGGTGGAAATGTTGGTGACGGCGATGCCGGTGCTGTTGCCGCCGTAGTCCTTTGAGTCGGGCGTACTTGAATCATCAAACGTCGTATTTGATGTGCTTCCGGGATAGGGGTCGCCAGTGTCTCCCCGATTGGTCCGGTTGTCCAGATCGTTCAATCCATCGGCTTCTTCCAAGTCCACCAACTTGTGGGCTTCATTGGTGTTGCCCGCCACGGACGGGTCAATGTGCCAGATCAACAGGCCCGCCCCGGGAAGTCCGGCGTCATAGCCGGACAACTGCCGGTTTTCCACCAGAAAGTGCTCGCCGCCGGGATACTTATAGGGGTCAATCCAGAGCCGCTTGACGGAAGCCTGGCTGCTTGTGGGCTGGACGGAGACCCCCGTTTCCTGCGTGTCCATGTCCACCGGGTCCGCCATGCCGACCGTTACCTTGCACCATGCGGAGAAATGGGCGGGGCAGTCTCCCTGGTAGGTCCCGGTGTAGTTCCAGTTCCCGGATGACATGACGCCCCATTCGCCGATGCCTTCGGAGGTGCCGTCGGTGTCGTACAAGTCCGGAAGGCCCAGCATGAGATGTCCCAGTTCGTGCACGAGGACGCCGATGGTCGCCTGATGATCCGGATAGCCGATTTCGCCGTGGCGTTCGCCGGCCATGGCATAGGGCGAAAGCGCGACGCCGTCATGGCTTACAGGCGTGATGATGTGTTTGTGCGCCCACACGTTCGGCGTCTTGGACAGCGCGCCACGGTATCCCTTCTCATAACCGGCGACAACCAGAAGGATGGAGAGTTCGTGCTCGTGCACCGCGCCGTCCGCGTTGGCATCATACGCCGCGAAATTGACATATGGATCGGCTGCGGTCAGGGCGTCAGCCACCAGTTGATACGTGGCGGGACCCCAGTTGTTCCCGAAGTCGGGATGCGCATACCCCACGCTGACAGACACGATGCCGTCGTTCGCGACACCTTCGCTTTCAGCGGCGGGCACTACGGTGAAGTTGCCGCAGGAGTTTTCGAGGTAGAAGGCGTTCACACTGCCGGTCGCGCCATAGATCAGGCTTTGGAAACTGGCGGCGGAATAGAGGAACCCGATGTCGGTGAATGATACGAGGATTGTCAGAACCGGCTGCGAATGCACGAGAATCTTTTCCTCCGCCCGGAACAACTGTCTTGGAACGCGGAGTTCGCGGGCAGATGAATGGTCAGGCGGCCGGAGATGTTTGGGAAATCCACTCAGGGCGTCGGGGGACAGGCTGCCCACCACGTGTGGCGATGGCGCCAGTCCTCCATCAGGCGCTTCCACGGCATAGACCCAGAAGCAGAAATCCGACCGGACAACAGTGTGGCCCTCCAGGGTTTCCAACCAGTCGGCGTACTCATCGCCCCGGGGTCGGGCCGTAAAAGTCGCGCCGTCCGGCTGGGTCAGCGACACTTCGGCCGGCGCGACCACGCTCGCCCGCGCCGGAATGGCCATTACGGCCAGAACCACGACAAGCATCAACCGATTCCACATGATCATATCCTTTCTCCCGGCGCTAACCGTGCAGCCACAGTACTGGGCAACGACGCGCCTGGAATTCTTAAGGCATACCGGGGCAGAAGCCGTCCTCCGTCGGCGGCTCCGCATCCGGGCAATAGTGATATCCGCCGGAATTGTAGAACTGGATCAGGCGGAGCAGTTCGGAAAGGCTGATCAGCCAGTTCTGGGGGTTGTAGTCGGAGGCGTGGGGCATGCAGGAATGGTCCGCGCCCGGACCCGGCACATAACCGTCTTCGGTGCTGCCGGGCGGGTCGGCGCAGTGGTAGCCGCCGCTGTTGAAGAACTGGATCACCCTCAACAGTTCCGATAGACTGATCAGGTTGTCATGGTTCTGGTCAGCACTGTGGAACTCGCTTTCGCCCTCCCCTTCTCCTTCGGCTATGGGAAGAAAGGCGACTACGGGCGACAAAGATAACCAGGCGTTATCCGCGTTCAGGAAATCGCCGCCCTCGTAATACATTCCCACGAGGCGGAGCGCCGCGCCGTCCATGTTCGCCTGTGAAGTCCCCGACCACTTATCCGCGGACGGCAACAGCAGCGATACGCCGTCGTCGTTGGGAATGGCAGGGTGCGCCGCGCATGGCGCCAAGGTCGCCAAAAGCGCCGCGAGTACAAGAGTGATACGGTTCCTTTTCATGCGTCTATCTCCCTTTCCAATGCAGGCTGTGTTCACAACCCGAAAAATCAAGCCAAATACGTATTCTTACAAGGTAGACACGGTATCCCTGCCGCGTTATTGCGTTATGCGCGCGGTATCTGAAGCGGCTGGAAGCCGCTTCTACGACCGGCGACAGCGCCGGCGCATCGTTGTATGCCTCGTTATGGCGAAAACCGGACATACGGCTGGCTCCTTAATTCACAGCGGCGTTTGTGAGGTTGCCGGTGTTGAACGACGCGGATCCTGCGTCATCGATGCTTCCTTTCACGGCGGAGTGGGCAATACCCGCGCTGGTGCCGTTGAGGTTCACATTGCCCAGGATGGTCGAGCGGTAAATTCTGGCCTCCGCATCGCAGATGAAGCCATCATTCCAGCGGCAATTCTCCATGCGGCCCCTGAATGGCGAATTATAATTGTTCCCTGTCATGTGGCAACTGTAGAATGAGCCGCCCATAGTATTGCCGCCGTCGCCGCCAAACGCATACTGGTCGCCGGTGCAGTTGCGGAAGATGCCGTTCGCCGTGCCGAAGCCGCCAAAGGCGCGCGAGCCGCCGGTGCAGTGCGTGAACACGCCGCTCGCCGTGCCGCCGCCGCCAAAGGCGAAGTTTCCGCCACTGCAGTTGGTGAATGTGCCGCTTGCCGTACCGTTGGCCCCGAAAGAGTAGTTTCC
>CAZLII010000550.1:0-3526 GCA_964559065.1 uncultured Nitrospirales bacterium
CGTCGCCGCCGGGTCCAGAAACGCCGCGCGGGGAAACAAATCACGCCCGCGAATCGTGCGCTTGGACCGCGCCGCCGCGTCCACCAGCACCGCATACGGCGTGACCTCGCTGCCCGTGCCTGCCGTTGTCGGCACGGCGGCGATGGGCAGCGCGGGCCGCGCGCGCCCTTGCGAAGAGAAATAATCGGCGCATGCGCCGGGGTTGCGCGCCAGCAATGCAATCGCCTTGGCGACGTCAATGGCGCTGCCGCCGCCCGCGCCGATGACCCAATCGCATTGCGCCGCGCGGCATATCGCCGCGCCCCGTTCACAAACTGCCGTGTCCGGGTTCTCCGGTACGTCCTCAAAGACCTCCGCGCGGGGAAACTGCCCCAGGATGCGGTCCAGCAGCCCGCTTGCGCGGGAGGACCCCCGCCCGGTGACAAGCAGGGGCTTCTCACCCCATCCGCCGCAGTGTTCCCCCAGCGCGCCGGAAATCCCGGCGCCAAAATGTATCTCCGTGGGCATAAAATAACGATATGACCGCATGCGCACAGTGTAGCCGAGCCTTCCCAAAAAAATCGAACACATCTGCGGTGTTTGAGAGTACCGAGTTCTTCGGCGCAGGAATATCGCATCACTATCGATCCCCACCTCTTCCTCAACGTGTCCTTGCCGAAACGCCAACGGCGCGTCATTCCTCAGCAGTCGGCCAGTGTCCCCGTGAAATGCCCGTCGCGCCGGTCTTTCTAAAGCGCCAACGGCGCGCCAGTCCTTGGCATTCGACTTGCGTCCTCGTGGACTGCCCGGCGTGCCGGTCTTTGTAAAGCGCCAACGGCGCGCCATTCCTTAGCCCAGCCCAGCGGGCTGGGTTAAGGATTAACCCATTCCATGCGCCCCAACGGGGCGCGATATCTCCTGTCGCGGTCCTTCAGACCGCCACATATGCGCAGGCGCACACACACGTCCCCTGGGGCGTTGCCCCAGGCTAAGGGATTTCGGCCCGTTGGGCCTGGGCGTCAGAGACCTATGCTGTCGCTGTTCGCAATGTTACCCCGGCCCACAAGGTTTTCATCTATCGGTACATCCTTGAATATTCTCCGGTATGCCCAAATGTCCGAGAATCTCGGAGAACACCGAACCCCCAATGAAAAAGGTCCCAAGAACCCGGTACTCTCAAGTTCGGTGGCTTCTCTGAAGATTGCCCCATGCGGAAGTAGTCAAGAAGGTTTAAATGCCGTAACATTTTGGCCACTGCAGTAAACGCCCGGCCCGTTCCAATACTACGGGATGAAGCGATGTGGCGGTGGCAAACAAACCCTTCGGAATGATACACTGCTGCAACAGGTTGTAGTTTTACGGTTTTGCCGCCAATGACGGATACCTGTTCTTCCAAACGAAGAGCAATCGCGCATGATTTTGCAGGGTCTTCTTGGAACCCGTGGGACGCCGGAAATCGTCCGGATCGGCATATTTCGGAGGAATTGTCTGTGCCGGGGCTTTCGAAAACAGCAGAAGATGACCTGGGCGAATGAGGACTGCGGCTGAATAAGGGCGGGGTGTGGAGTAGGCAAGGCGGACTTGAGCGTATGTTTCGCAAGAGCATTTCGAGGGCGGGACAGGATCAGAAAAATTTGCGGGGACACCCCTTGGAAAACGCACCATTTGATTTCCCATCTGCATTCATCAGGGCGCGCGCATATCTTCCGTGGATAATCGTCTTCTGTATCGGTGCGTTGTTGGAAGCCGTCACCCGCGTGTTGAGTCTTGTGGGTTGGATTCCAGGCATCAACACCCCCCTGCTCAGTCTGGCGGCGAGTCTCCTCATGGTCGGCGGCGGGCTTGTGGTGGTGCGGCGCATGCGGTTGCTGACGCAGTTGCTGATCGTGGCGGCGATGCTCTTCCTTTTTGCCAGGTCCATGGATGTCACGCGCAATGTGGTCTCCCTGGCGGATATTCCCCTTATCGGTATGCACAGTTCTACGGGTGTGGGCGTGCAGAATCTCACTTTCTCCATCAGCCTGATGCTGATTATTGTCAGTTTCATGATTTCAGCGCTGGACGCGCAGCGCCGGCGCGAGGAATTACAGCAGCGCCACGACGCGCTGCAGCAGAGCGAGCGCCGGTACGGGTCCATCATTCAGTCCTCGATGGACGGCTTTTGGCGTCTCGACAAGACAGGACGCATCCTTGAATGCAACGACGTTTATTGCGCCATGACAGGCTATTCGCGCGAGGAATTGCTGGGCATGCACATCAGCGGCCTGGAGGCCAAAGAATCCCCGGAAGAGACCGAACGGCATGTCCACAAATTGCGGGAAGCCGGCTACGATCGCTTTGAAACCAGGCATCGCGCCAAAGACGGCCGCGTTTTGGACATTGAAGTCAGCGCGATTGCCTTGATCGGGTCGGGTGAACCGGTTTTCTATTGTTTCTTGCGCGACATCACGGAACAAAAACGCGCCGAAGCAGCCCTGCGGGAAAGTGAAAAACGCTTTCGCGATGTGGCCCTGATCAGCGCGGACTGGTTGTGGGAGGTGGATTTGAAGGGGCGTTACCTCTACTGCTCGGAACGGATTCATGAGGTGCTGGGATACACGGCCGGGGAGTTGCTGGGAAGAACATTTTTTGATCTGATAACGGCCGAAGAGGAAGCCCGCCTGCGCCCCATCCTGCTGGACTATATCGCCCGCCCCCGCCCCATCCACGAAATGGAGACCCGAAACCTCCATAAAGACGGACGGGAAGTTTTCCTGGTGACCAACGCGGTGCCGGTCTTTGATGCTTCGGGCCGCCTGTGCGGGTATCGCGGGGCGGACAAGAACATCACGGGACACAAGCGCGCCCAACAACTGACGCAGACGCGCATGCGTCTGCTGGAATACGCCGCAACTCATGCCCTTGAGGAATTTCTGCCCAAGGCGCTGGACGAGATCGGCGCCCTGGTGGAAAGTCCTATCGGCTTCTTTCACTTTGTCGAACCCGACCAGAAAACCCTTTCGCTTCAAGCATGGTCCACAGCGACCACGGAAAAATTCTGCACAGCCCTTGGCGCCGGAACGCATTACAGTGTTGATGAGGCGGGTGTCTGGGCGGATTGTCTGCGTCAGCGCCGCCCCGTGACCCACAATGACTATGCCTCCCTGCCACACCGAAAGGGCATGCCGGAAGGGCATGCCGCCGTTATCCGCGAATTAACCGTGCCCATTTTCCGCGACGGCCTTGTCGTAGCCATTCTTGGCGTGGGGAACAAACCCAGGGATTATCTGGACGAAGACGTGAAACTGGTCTCCTACCTTGCGGATGTCAGTTGGGAGATTTTCCAGCGCAAACGTGCTGAAGAAGAGCGCATGCGGCTGGCGACGGCAATCGAGCAGGCGGCGGAATCGGTAATGATCACGGACCGCGAAGGTCTCATCCTCTATGTCAATCCCGCTGCGGAAAAGATGAGCGGATACCCAGGCGCCGAGGTTATTGGCAAGCCGATGGAGGCGGTCCATCACGGGGAATCTTGTGCGGCAGCCATGCAGGCGATGCGGGCGGCCAT
>CAZLII010000551.1:0-3525 GCA_964559065.1 uncultured Nitrospirales bacterium
CCCCCGGAGTGCCTGGATCCCGCCCTGGTGGCGCGCATTCCTGTAGACTGGGTGCGCGCGCACGGGGTGATCCCGATTCGCCGCGACGGCGGCTTGGCGGTGCTGACCTCCGAACCCGGCCGCGGCGGGGTGCTGGACGATGTGGCGCGGCTTCTGGACGGCGTAAAGACAGCCGAAGCCGAGCGTTTTGTGGTCCGGTCCGCATGGCTGGACCTGCCAACACCCCGTCCCGCGCCGGACTTCGTGAAGATCGCCGGCAGCGAATACCACGTTACCCAGGAGCAACTGGAGATGCTGCTGCCCGTGATGTTCCCCGGACGCGCGCCGCTCTACGCCCTGCGGGTCAACGATTTCCAGATGATCACCTTCCCCGGCGAACCCATCTGCGAAATCGGCGTCGCAGTCAAGGAGGCCATGCGCGGCGCGGGCGTCGCATATCCCTGCGTCGGCAGCCTCACCACCGACAGCATCGGCTATATCCTCACCCCCGAGGAGTACCGCCGCAGCGGCTACGAGGTGACCGCGTCATTCTACGGAGAGACGCTCGGAACCCTGATGCGGGAAAAAGCAATTGCATTGATAGCAGAGTAGTCCATCCTGCGCGCAATTCGCAGACCGGTAATGAGAGGCCGGGTTCACCGCGCGTTGTCTTGATAGCAGCCGGCGGCGCGCTTGAGGGCGATGCGGAGTTCGTCGCGCAGGTCTTTCGGCGCCAGCAATTCGGCTTCCGGACCGAAACTCATGAGCCAGGAAATGGTTTCGGGGCGGCTTGTCGTCGTGAAGGTAAGCACGATGCTGCCGTCCTTGCGGCGTCGGATGCGTTGGTCGCGGCTCCAGACCCGCTCGCCGACGTATGTGGCGACCGCGGGGGAGAAGGCCGCCTTGACCTGAAACGGTTCATTGAACTGAAACCCGAAAAAGCATGTGTCGTCATCGCTTTGCGCCACCTCAAGGGAAAAAGTCTGCGGCATCGGTCTCAAATCGCGAATGCGGTGGATGGCGAGGTTGATGGGCTTGGGATGATCGGAGCGGCTCTTCTTGTCAAGCACCCAGCAGCGGACATATAGCGCCTCGCGAAAGGCCACGATCTTCAGCGGCGCGATGCGAAAAATTTTTTCCGGCTCCTGGATTTTCGGGCGATATCGCGCCTGACAGACTTGCCGATGATGCATCGCCGTTTGGATGGTATCCAGATGGCGTTGAAACGGGGTGTAATCTATGGCTCCTTTCGTTCGGGCTTCTGCGAACGAATCCAGCGGCCCCACATCCTCGCGGCGGTCCGCAAGCAGCACCGTTGCCGCGCCGATGGTGCGCCGAATTTCTTCCTGTAACGGCGCGGGAAGCAGATGGCGGACGATGTCGCGGCACAGCACCAGATGTCGAATGGATTCGATGTCCAGGCTGACCAGTCCGACGCGCTGCTGCGGCTTCACCTGGTAGCGGCGCTCGCCGTGATCCATCCAACTGTTCAGTTCCACATCAGGCAAGAGGGCGATCTGCTCCATCATGCGGAGCACCGTCTGCCGCGAGCATTGCAGTATTTCCGCCAACCGGCCCAGCGTATAGGCGCGGTTCCCCGAACAGAGCAACATGTAGCAGTTCAGAAGGCGCAGTCCGGGTGTGAAGTACGGGTTTCTGGTCCTCTCCATGGCCCAATCTCCTGTCCTGAAAAAGACCCCGCTGTTTTCCGGGAAATGGAAAACCTTTCGGATATCGTTATAGGCGTTTGAGAACAATTTTTGCAAATAACGATGGACGTGACAATCATTTGGAAAAGATCATTGCGAGCGAAGCGGCGTTCTGCGCCGTTGCTAAGAAAGTTTGTCATGCTGTGGGCGATTGACGTGGATTCCAATGGTTCTTGGTCTCCACCCCCAATCCCCGTCCGACCCGTCCGACTGGTCCGACTGGTCTGAATCGCCGGGGTGCAATCAGAAGAGAAACGCAGCGGAGAATGAGAAAGACCAATGGGGAAAACACACACCGTATTTGTCTATGATCTGCTTCGCAGGGGAATGCCGAATCATTTCCTGCTTCGGGATGCCGAGTTTCTGGGCATGGCGGAAACGGTGGAATCATATGCGATGTACGTGACGGCGATTCCCTATGTCGTGAAGACGGAAGCAATATGCCCCATTCTGGGGGAGGCATACGCGGTTGATGACGCTTTATTGCTAAACATTGACCGGCTGGAAGGGCACCCTTTCTGGTTCCAACGGGAACAGGCGCCCATTCGTCTTGCGGATTCCGGCGAAGAACGCATGGCCTGGATATATTTTCATCCTCAACGTAACGGCGGCCTCTGCCCGCAGGGCGATTATATGGAATGGTTTGCGAAAGAACCGACGCGATGGAGGATCTGAAATAACTGTTAAGAAAGTGGCCCCCTTTCTTCTACGCATCGCCACCGGAGGCGGCAGGGGACCAGCAATGACAAAGGGAAGGATGGACGGGAACGGCCATGTGACTGCCCCTGTCATTCCGAGGGAGCGTCAGCGACCGAGAAATCTTTGGTATGGGGGAAGATTTCTCGCTGCGCTCGAAATGACAAGGCTATGTTGCTAAGAAAGTAGAGCGATTTCTTCTGCGAATCGCCGCCGGAGGCGTTGGGGGACTCGAAATGATAAGGCTATGTCGCTAAAAAAGTAGAGCGCTTTCTTCTGTGAATCGCCGCCAAAGACGGTGCGGGACTCACTATGACATCACTTGTGGGTTCAAGGGGCCGGCACAGTGATTTCCCAGCCGAGTTGTTCGCGGGCGAACTGGTGTTCGACGGAGTCTTCCGGAAAGCGTTCTATCATCTTAAGATGGAGGCGGTTCGCTTTTTCAGGGGCGTCCATACGCTGGTAGCAGGTGCTCAACTGGACATAGGCATCGCTGATCTGGATGGCGTTGGGAAACTCTTCGATGATCCGCTCGTAACATCTGGCCGCTTCATCATAGTTCAACAGGCGTTGCCGGTAGAGGTTGCCCATGGCCATGAGGATGACCGGCGTGTTTTCATTCAGGGGTTCGGCGGCCAGTTGCTCGCGGTACCGCCGCACCTGTTCCTCCGCCTCTTCCTGAGGCGTCCGGCGCGTAGGGGCCGCAGCAGGTTGGAAAAACTCCTCGGGCACAGCAGTCAGGCCGAAACGCTGTTCCAAGGCTCCGGGGCTTTGCGTTTCGTCACGCGCGGCGCTGGGCGAAAGGATTCTCCAGGCAATGACGATAAGCAGGCCGGCCACAGGTATGATGGCATACCAGTATTTTCTGAAGAACTCCTCAAACACAGTCATTACGGTTACAGTTGAACTCCCAGTTCGCGCCAGGAAACCTGGCTGAGCGCAAGAATCGGATAGTTGCCGATCATGCCCATCGGTAAGTTTTCGGCAAGTGTCGGCACTTGATAGATGGACGGCACGTTGGTGCCCATGTCGAAGTAATTGGCGACGAAGGTGCCCATCACGTTAGTCTGCTTTTCACAAATGATCTCACAGCCATCCCACAGACTGACAGAATGACATCCGCTTGGCCATTGCTTATCCT
>CAZLII010000552.1:0-3520 GCA_964559065.1 uncultured Nitrospirales bacterium
TTCCAGATTCCCTTCGGCGAATGGGTCGGACCGCCACTGGTCCCAGTCAAACGTTCCCGCCGTGAAATAGCCGTAAACCATCCATTCCACGCTGCGCATGACCAGCCAGGGGTCCACCGTCAGGCGAATAATCCCCGCCTCCTGTGCGATCAAGAGCACCTCATAGAGTTTTCGATAAAGCGGCAGCGACAAATCCGCTTCCACGTCCGTCAGTTCTTCAGGTTTATCAAGCCATTGCCGCACAAACAATCGCGCCCAGACGGGATTCTTGGCCACCAAATCCACGAAACTATCTATCAGTTGCGCCGGCAGATGCGCGCGCACGCGCGGGTCCTGCAAATCGGCCGTTTCAACCTGCGCCACGATGTCGTGAAAAAACGATTCTGCGGCATCCAGCAGGCTCTTGTACACCTTCAGATACAGTTCGCGCTTGGAGCCTACATGGTGATGAACGGTGGCCACGCTGAGGTCCGTCGCCGCCGCGATTTCCCGCGTGGAAACCCCGTGAAAACCGTGCTCGGCGAACAGGGCTGTTGCAATCTGGACGATACGGTCGGCCCCGGTGCTGCGCTCTTCTTGGCCGTTGTTTTTCATTTGACTTTTCCCGTGGAAAGCATTACCATATATTCAGTCAATCGAGCGTTCGATTGGAAAAGGTGGTTTGACTGCTATTTCGCTTCAATCGAGCGTTCGATAGTATAATCGGGTTTTATCCCGAAGTCAACTTGCAGGCGATGTTTGCGGAACAGAATGCCGCGCCGAATGACGGGCCAGTCGAGGCAAGAGATTGCGTGGCAGTTCTGATTTCGTAAATGTCTGGGTCAACAACCATGTAAAGGATTATTAACATGACGCGCAAGGGATTCACGCTCATCGAGTTGCTGGTTGTAATCGCCATCATTGGCATCCTGGCGGCGATCCTGCTCCCCGCCTTGGCGCGGGCGCGCGAAGCGGCCCGGCGCTCCAGTTGCCAGAACAACCTGAAGCAATGGGGCTTGGTTTTCAAAATGTACAGCAACGAATCCAAGGGACAAACGTATCCTCCCATCCGCACCCGGATTGGCGAATGCGCCCCTTATCCTGTTGATGACTTTGTCATTGAAGAACTCTGGGTGCCTTTCGGTCCGGCGGTGTATCCGGAATATCTCACGGACCTGAACATCATGCTATGTCCCTCGGACCCCGAAATCGGGGATTACGCCAACGGCGGTCCCTGGTTGTGCGACCCCGGTAATCCCAACAGCGGCATCTGCCCCTGCAATATCAAGTATGTTTCATACATCTATTATTCATGGGCATTGCAGCCTGAGCATTACCTGCTGGACCCGGCCCAAATCAACGTTGTGACCTCAACAGTGGGTGAACTCTTCGCCCTTATGTCATTGGCCGATGTAATAACATTTTTTGGGAAATTGAACACATTGGCGACCGCTCCGACGCCACAAGGGCTTAACGAGGATTGGGAATTAAGCACCGGGAAACGGGTGTATCGCCTCCGCGAGGGGATTGAGCGCTTCTTCATCACCGACATCAACAACCCGGCTTCATCCGCCAAAGCGCAAAGCGATATTCCGATCATGCATGACGAATTGTCCGCTGATATTGCTTCCGATGGAAGAACTTATGCCAATCACGTGCCGGGCGGCGGGAATGTGCTGTATCTCGACGGGCATGTCGAGTTCATCCGCTACCCCGGCGCATTCCCCATCTGCGCGACATGGTCGCAATTGTTTGCGATGTACGACATGATACCTTAAGGCATTTACGAAATGGGCATTTTTAATGCCGGCATCATCGAAAATCCAGGGTATTTCTCATTCGTATGCGAAGAAACAACCCATTTCGCAAATGCCTGACCTTGACAAATGAGGTTATGTTGGTACACAATACTCGCTAGAGCACATTCCAAGATTCAACACGTGCAGGGCGTGCTGCAGGACTCAAAAAGGAAGGCCGGTCCTTAAGGATCGGCCTTCCGCATCCTTCCGCCGCCTTTTTGACTGTGCATCTTCTCCGTTGCTTTTGGTACACTTGAGATGGTTTCCGTACGGCCTGCCGGGCCGAACCGCGGAAAGAAAACGGATTGTCGCTGATATGAAGGAGATGCAAATAATGCAACGCGCTACACGTTTCACCGGCACACCGGCCCTCGCAGCCGATTACGAATTCCTGTTGTACGCCATACAGCAGGTGGTCGCCACTATTTCAGCGATCTTCAGCCTGATCAATCAACTTATTCAGTTTTTTCAGACGCATTTTGAGTGCTGCTGACAAGGTCGGGACGTATCAGGTTTCCTGGGCTTCCAGCCAACGCGTCGCATCAATGGCTGCCATGCAGCCATTGCCGGCGGCGGTGACAGCCTGCCGATACACCGGGTCGCGCACATCGCCGCAGGCGAAAACGCCTTCGATATTGGTATAGGTGCAGTCGGGCTTCGTGATGAGGTAGCCGTTTTCCCGCATATCCAGTATGCCTTGGAAAATATCCGTGTTGGGCTTGTGCCCGATGGCCGCGAAATAGCCCGCACAAGAAATCTCCCGCGTCTCTCCCGTCTTGACATCCTTCAGCCGCACCCCTGTCACGCCATCCTGATCGTTTCCAAGAATTTCCTCCACCACGCTGTTCCATTCCACGGTGATCTTGGGATGCTTCAGGACACGGTCGCCCATGATCTTGCTTGCGCGGAATTGATCGCGCCGATGCACAACATGCACTTTGGAGGCGAAATTCGCCAGGAACAGCGCCTCTTCCATCGCGGTATCGCCGCCGCCCACCACGACCAGCGGCTTGTTCCGGAAACGCGGCAGCGCGCCGTCGCACGTGGCGCATGCGGAGACCCCGCGATTCAGGAAATACTGCTCGGATTCCAGTCCCAGATATTTCGCGGACGCGCCGGTGGCGATGATCACCGACCTCGCCTCGAATAATTCGTCTCCGGACCATACCTTGAACGGTCGCGAGGAGAAGTCCACTTTGGTGGCGGTTTTGTATTCAAAACGCGCGCCGAAACGCTCCGCCTGCTTCTTGAAGTCTTCCATCATTTTCGGGCCGCTGACGCCATCGGGGTAGCCGGGATAGTTCTCGACCTCCGTCGTCGTCATCAATTGCCCGCCAGGCAGCATATCTTGGCCGGGTTCCCCTTCCAGGCATAGCGGCGACAGATTCGCCCGCGCCGTGTACAACGCCGCCGTGTAGCCCGCCGGCCCGGAGCCAATAATCAACACATTTTCCATTCCTGCAACTCCCTGCTGATGCTTTGTTTCGGTTTTGTCCCCATCGGAACGCGATTATAGACAACGCTATTCCCGCCCCGCAATCGGCTTGAGACGCCCCCTTTCCATGACACCTCAGTACACGGTTCTATCAGCATGATTGCGTATTTTTTCCCTACGTCACAGATATATAAACCATCATTGGCAACCCCACGCAATTATTTGGAGTGCGCCGTCTGTTCGGCGCTTTGGCTGGATTGAACGGAGCGACTTGGAAAACATAGCCAAAGCGCCGAACAGACGGCGC
>CAZLII010000553.1:0-3514 GCA_964559065.1 uncultured Nitrospirales bacterium
GCGGTCGCTACGTTGTTTCTCATCACGCGGGATACCCCGCCATCCGCTTTGAAAGAGACTAATCCCCAACGCCGGTGCGGCACTTTCAAAGCACTGCCACCCAATATATCGGATTCAATCTTATCGTGGAAGGTCCTTGCGGCGCACTGGGGTAAGCCCCTTGTATACCATGACTTGCGCCGGGTTTTTGGGTGTTCGGCAGCGAGATTGGGGTACTTGACATGGGTGTTGGAATATGGTACCATTTCCGCTTGTTAGCACTCGCTTCTATGGAGTGCTAATAGCGCCCGCGCCCCATTATGTGTCGGGTGTCGGCGTGTTGCCGCAACCCAAACAACGATGAACTGGAACAGTGGAGAGGAGAAATAGATCATGGCCAAACAACTGCTTTTTGGTCAGGAAGCCCGCCTGGCCCTTATCAGCGGGGTGGATCAACTGGCCGATGCGGTCAAGGCGACCCTCGGCCCGAAGGGCCGCAATGTGCTGTTGGAGAAGAGTTACGGCGCGCCGAAAGTCACCAAGGACGGCGTGACGGTGGCCAAGGAAGTGGACTTGGAAGACCCCTATGAGGCGATGGGGGCGCGGATGGTGCGGGTGGCGGCGAGCAAGACCAGCGATGACGCGGGCGACGGGACGACGACCGCGACGGTGCTGGCGCAGGCGATGGTGCGCGAGGGCATGCGGCACGTGACGGCGGGCGCAAACCCGATGCACCTCAAGCGGGGGATGGACAAGGCGGCGGCGGCGGCGGTGGAGGCGATCGCCGAGATGAGCAAGAAAGTGAAGAACCAGGAGGAGATCAAGCAGGTGGCGACAGTCTCCGCCAACGGCGACGAGACCATCGGCCAGTTCCTGGCCGATGCCATCGAGAAGGTGGGCGAGGACGGCGTCATCACGATTGAAGAGGGCAAGAGCCTGGAAACCGAGGTCGAAGTGGTGGACGGGATGCGCTTCGACCGGGGCTATATTTCGCCGTATTTTGTGACCGATCCCGAAAACATGCGGGCGATCCTGGAAGACGCCTATGTGCTCTGCCATGAAAAGAAGATCAGCAGTCTGAAGGACCTGTTGCCGTTGCTGCAGAAACTTGCGCAGACCGGCAAGCCGATGCTGATCATCGCCGAAGAGGTGGAGGCTGAAGCGCTGGCGACGCTCGTGGTGAACCGGCTGCGCGGCGTGCTCAGGGTGGCGGCGGTGAAGGCGCCTGCGTTCGGTGACCGGCGCAAGGAAATCCTGCGCGACATCGCGGTGCTCACCGGCGGCCTTTATATCTCCGAGGATTTGGGCGCTTCGCTCGAAAAGGTCGAACTCAACCAGTTGGGCCGCGCCAAGCGCATCGAAATCACCAAGGATGACACGACGATCATCGAGGGCGGGGGCAAGAAGAAAGACATCATGGGCCGCTGCGAGCAAATCCGCAAGGCCATTGAGACGACCACCTCGGACTACGACCGCGAGAAACTCCAGGAGCGGCTGGCGAAACTCGCCGGCGGCGTCGCCGTCATCCGCATCGGCGCGGCCACCGAAACAGAACTGAAGGAAAAGAAGGACCGCGCCGATGACGCGCTGCACGCCACCCGCGCCGCCATCGAGGAGGGCATCGTCGCGGGCGGCGGCGTGCCGCTGCTGCGCGCGCGCAAAAAGGTCGGAGCGCTGAAACTGGAAGGCGATGAGGCCATCGGCGCGGCGATTGTGGCCAAGGCCATGTGCGAGCCGCTGGCGCAGATCGCCGCGAATGCGGGCTTTGAAGGGCCGGTCATGGTGCAGCGTGTGCTCAAGGAGCAGGGCAATGTCGGCCTGAACGCCGCCGATGGCGAAATCGAGGACCTGGTCAAGGCGGGCATCATTGACCCCGCAAAGGTCATCCGCTGCGCCATCCAGAACGCCGTCAGCGCCGCCACCATGATCATCATGACGGAATGCCTGATCACCGACGCCCCCAAGGACGAAGATGAAAAGCAGGGCGGCCACGCGCACCACCATTAATCCCAATCACTGAGAAATGAGCCGACCCACATGCCCTATGGACATTCGGGTCGGCTTTGTATTTCTGCGATGCTGTCTGTGGGTGAACGGGTTCAGCGGATGCCGGCGCAGCGCTTTGCGGCGAGGACGGTGTTTTTCATGAGCATGGCGATGGTCATGGGGCCGACGCCGCCCGGTACGGGGGTGATGGCGCGGGCCTTCTTGCGGACGCCGTGGAAGGCGACGTCGCCGACGAGACGATGCCCGGAACTCTTCGAGGGGTCGGGAATGCGGTTCATGCCCACGTCAATGACGACAACGCCTTTCTTGACCATGCGCGGCGTGACGAATTCCGGAACGCCGATGGCGGCGATGAGGATGTCGGCCTCGCGGGTGACGGCGGCGAGACGTTTGGTGCGCGAATGGCAGACGGTGACAGTGGCGTTCGCGCCGGCCGCCTTCTGCATAAGCAGGGCGGCGAGCGGTTTGCCGACGATGTTGGAACGGCCGACGATGACGACGTGTTTCCCGGCGGGGTCGTAGCCGTAGCGCAGCAGCAGTTCCTGGCAGCCCGCGGGCGTGCATGCCACGAAGCATGCCTCGCCGTTGAGCAGCCGGCCCTTGTTCACGGGGTGAAAACCATCCACGTCCTTGTCCGGATCAATCGCGTTGAGCACCTTCTGTTCGTTGATATGCGGCGGCAGGGGGCTTTGCACAAGGATACCGTGGACGCGGGGGTCTGCATTGAGTTTCGCCACAAGATTGAGCAGGCGGCGTTCCGGGAAGTCGGCGGGGAGATCGTGCGCGAAAGAGGCGACGCCGATTTCCTCGCAGGTGCGGCGCTTGTTGCGCACATAGATTCTGCTGGCTGGGTCTTCGCCCACGAGCACCACCGCAAGCCCCGGCGCGACGCCCCGCGCGCGCAGCCGCGCGATGTCTTCTTTCAATTCCGCGAGAATTGCCGCGGACACCTTTTTGCCGTCAATCAGTTTTGCCGTGCGTGTTGCCGCCATGATTGGAATCCCTTGCGTTGCCTGCCCGTCCCACCGCCCCGACCCTGGGGCGCATCATAGCGAAGCGCCCGCGCGCGGCGCAATGCTTCGCGCCGCCTACCCGTCGCCGCGCGCGATGAAGCCTTCCGTCTCGCGGTCCAGTTCGTCATGGGTTTGGATTCGCGCGCGACGGATGCGGTCCAGCCGTTTCTGGAACTGTCCCGCGCCGTACGCAGCGAAGGCTTCCGCCGTGATGCCGAAGGGGACGGGGTCGTAGTGCGCGAAGATGTCCGTGATAACGCCCAACCCCGGATCAAACAGTTCATTCATGGTGGATTCGACGATGTCCCAGAGGTCGGGGTTCTCGGCCATGAGCCGGGAAATGAGATAGACGCCATAGGCGATATGTCGGGACTCGTCCAGGCGCAGATTGCCGATGCCCTGTCGGATGCCGGGAAGAATGCCCCGTTTTTCGATGATCGTGAAGTAGCCGTGATACCCCGTTTCAGCCAGCATGCCTTCGACGACCATGTTGTACACGGTCGAAGCGCGCACCT
>CAZLII010000554.1:0-3506 GCA_964559065.1 uncultured Nitrospirales bacterium
GTGCCACATTCATGACCATGCTTCTGTTGTGGCCGGTCTTGTATCTAAGAACCGTTGCGCAATACAAAGATAGAGCACAACCGTCACCAAACATCTGCGCGAAACGCGCAGATGTCGCAAACAAATAGTCTACAGGGCCGCAAGAGTGGCGCGGGCGGCGGTTTCCGGGGCTGCGCTTTCCACGCCGGCGCGTCGGAGAAAATGATAGACCCGGTCGAAAATCTCCACCGCCCCATCGCCGTTGATGATGCCGTGGCGTTCACGCTCAAAAACCGCAAGTTCCTTGCGCGCGCTCCCCAGTTGGTCGAAGATGAGCGTGCCGCTGACAGGATTCACGGTGGGGTCCTTGGAACCTTGCACGACAAGTGCGGGAATCTTCACCTGCGGCAGGCAGCCCTCCATCGCATCCATGACCTTCACCAGTTCCGTAACGCCGGTGAGTGGGTTGCGGGTGTAGTTGATGTGCTTGTTTTCCGGATCGTTGTCCACGTATTCCCAGGACTCACGGTTGCGCCCGAAACGCCGGAGCAGCGAATTCAGCGTGACGATGGACGGCGCAAGCCGCACGGAATAGTTGTGCAGTTTGAGCGGCGCGCAGATGGAGAAGACGCCGCGCAGGTGCCGGGGCTTGCGCGCGGCGGCAATGAGCGCCAGACAGCCGCCGGTGGAAAAACCGCCGACGAAAACCTGGTTCGTGAACGTGCGAACGATGGCATGGCCGCGGCTGATCGCTTCGTACCACTCCTCCCACGCACTATGCGCAAGGTTCTCCGGCGAGGTGCCGTGTCCTTTCAACCGCACGCCGTACACCACATAGCCCCGTTGATAGAGATGCTCCGCCAGCGCGCGCACTTCCAGCGGGGCCGCCATGTAGCCGTGGGCAAGCACAATGCCGCCGCGCACCCACAGCGGCCGAAGCAGGAAGGGGTGGCCCACTTCCGGGCCTTTGCTCAGGCCGGGATTGAAATAGCGCGAGTAGTCCTCCTCGAAAAGCCGGGTGTCTTCCTGCAACAGCAGTTCACGCACCCGCCACGAGACCATGACGCGCGGCAGGCGCGCCACCCGGCGGATATGTTCGCACAGGCGAGGCAACGGCTCGATTTCGTTGGCGATCACCTCGGTGAGTTCGCGGGCGCGCATGGTGTGAAAATCTTCTGTTCCGACACGCGGCCTGGGTTTGCGCGCCAGCGCGCCGTTTTGTCGCGTTACCACGCCTTCCTGCAGGCACAGGGCGAGAAAATCATCGAATTTCTGGAACGAGTCCTCGTAAACAAGCCCCCGGTAGGTGCGCTCGAGCAGGCTATGCACGCGGCGCACGCCCAGACGGCGCAAGTGATGCGCGCATAGAAAGGCGCGCTCACGAAGGCTGCGCTCGTCGAAGCGGCTGAAAATCAGATGTCGGAGGAGACTCGCGAAGAGGTGGTCGTAGTTGACTGTGGTGAGTTCATAGATTTCCCGCATGTAGCGGAGCATGAGTTGGCGCGCAGCCTCGTTGAACAGCGAAGAGGGGTCCATCTCCAGGTCATCCAGGTCCCGCGCGCCGCAAGCCATGAGCGAGGCGTATTCCGGCAGGTTCAGGTATTCATCCATTTCAATGGGGTCGCCGAGGGTGATGTCAATGTCGGTGTCTTCGGACAAGAGCGTGCCCTCCACCGACAATTCCTCAATGGCGCGCTGGCTCAGGTCCTCGGCGAAGCGCGTGGCCATGCGCAGCAGTACATTGTCATGGGCGCGTATGGGGAAATAAGTGATATTTACAGGGACGATGACGGTTCTCCGGCCCAGGACTTCCTCGGCGGAATCCAGTTCGAATTTTTCGAGGGCCGCCTGAAGGCCTTCCTGGCCCGGACGATGGTAAAGGCATTCGATCTTGCGGCGGTAGAATTCCGCGCGCAACGCCAGCACCGCCGCGCCCTTGTGTGGCGGACGCCGCTGTCCATTGTTGTACACCGCAAATTCGCCCTTGTGATCAATGACTTTTTTGTCCTTGATCATCCCCCCTTCCGGAAAAATCATCCAGGGATGGTCCCCTTTCAACAGCGAATGGACGATGATCTTGTCCCTGTCCGGGGCGGCGGTGGAAATGGTGCCCGTGGATTGCAGGAACCTGCCAATGCGTCCCTGGAACAATTCCGCCGCGGCCAGTCCCATCACCTCGCGCCCAGTGTGCTTGTAAAGCACATAGGGCAGCAGGAGCGTCTCCAGGCGCGTGAAATGGTTGACTACAAAAACGATGGCCAGATCGTCGCGCACGATATCGGCGTGGTGGAGCCGGACGTCCGCCTTGACGACTTTCGTCGCGACGTCCAACGCCCATTTGCTCAGCGACAAGGCAAAGGTGGATGGCATTGTGTGGGCCGCCTGCGCACTCCGCCCCAAACGAGGACGCCGTTCGTCAGGCATCTTTCTTTTTGCGTTTCGATTTCACACGCGCCTGGTACTCGCGTTCCACCTGTTCGGCGTCGTCTGCAGCGTCCTTGACGAGATGGCGCAGTTGTTCAAGGCTCTCCGGGGAGATTCTCGTGAATTCGATGGCGACGCCGCAATCCGTCACACGCACCACAAAACCCTCCGCGGCGATGCGGTGCTCGTTATGCCCGTGGTGAAGCAGGAGCGTCGCCCGCACGCTGTTCCCCACCGGCAGGGAACGCTCCGTGGCAAAAAGCACACCGCTCAGGCTCACATTCCGGCTGCACCCCTCCAGAACGATCCCGCTGGGAAGGCGCACCTCCATTCTTGTGTTCACTTCGCTTCTGGTGAACTCTCGACTGTCCGGCTTCGATCCCATACTACTTGCCCTCCCACCGGGACACGCCTCGCCAATAACAGCGCTCGCGCGCTGGACGCAAGTTGGTCGTCCTCTATAAGGGTAACACAAAACCGGCCAATAGGAAAGCCCGCAGGAAATCCCGAACAGAAAATTGGACGAGTCCGCCGCATCCGACCGATTTGTCTTTCCTCTTCGCCCATATCGAGCGCTTTCAGGGACGGCCACCCACGAGGTTTATCGAAAGCAGGGGGGCTGGCCGGTGGCAGCCAGGACGCTGCGCCACAGTTCGCCCTCCGGTGAGACCCGTTTCTTCCCCGTGACAGCCACAGAGATGGGCACATGCGTGAAGACATCATTCCACAGGCCGATCAGAACATCGGTCTTGCCGGCCATGCCCGCGTGAACCGCGTGCCGGCCCAGTTGATCGCAGAGCAGGCTGTCATCGCAGTTGGCGGGAACGCTGCGAATGAGGTAACTGGGATCGAAATACTTGATGGACACCGGCATCTGCTGTTCGCGGAAAAACGCCTCGATGCGGTCGCGCAAATACAGCCCGATGTCGCCCCGTTTGACATTTCCCGACGCATCGCGCTCTTCGGGAAAGTCTTTCAGCAGGTCTTGGCCCGCACCCTCCGCCACGGCAATCAGCGCATGGCAGCGCGCGATCAGGCGCCTTTTCAGAACGTTCAGAAAACCGCCTTCGCCGTCCAGCGTGAAGGGCGCTTCGGGGATCAGC
>CAZLII010000555.1:0-3504 GCA_964559065.1 uncultured Nitrospirales bacterium
CCGGGGCAGCGATGGCGGCCGGGGCGGCAATGGCGCGCGGGGCGGCGACGGCGGTTATGGCACGCCGGGCATGTTGAAGTTGCAGGGGTCCGTCATTCTCACCACCCAGGGCGCGACACAAGGCCGGGTGATTGCTGACAACGTGCTCAATAACATGTCCGCCCGGAACGGACGCGTGACGTTGGTCTCGAATTTGCGCCAGCCCAGTGCGCAGTATCCGCTGGTCGGCGGTACAGACCCCAATGCCAACCCGGTGTTCGGCGCGACCCGCAACGACCCCATCCTGCGCGGGCTGAATTCCTTTGACGCATTGCCGCACCCGATGATTGGCGAATTGGTTGGCGGCGTCAACACCGAAGGCGTGCTGCAATCCGGATTCTGGAATGCGGACCAGGTGGTCGCCCCCGGCGCGTACCGAGTGGAATTGGTCCGTCTCAGTGGATCAGCCTCCCCGTTTGCCGACTACGATCAGGTGTTCATTGTCAACAACAGCGCCGGCCCGGTTGAAGAAGTGATCCTGCAGGTGGATGGCGGGGATATGGTGCTTGTTCCGGGCACGGGTGATCCGGGCGTATTGCAGGCCGGGCAAATCTTCACCACCACCGTGGCTTCCGGCGCACTGGTCAATATTCACACCCCAATCGTCTATGATCCCCTGACGGATCGGGCGGTTTATGTGGGCGAGGATGTGGTCTTTACACTGAACGCCGACGGCGGGGGCGTATTGGAATACCAATGGCAGGTGGACACCGGATCGGGCTTTGTGGACATGCCGGGGGAAAACGGTGATGAGTTGGTCATTCCCTCGGTTACGGCGGCCATGCGCGGCAACAGGTATCGTTGTCTTATGCACGACAACACCCACAGCGCCTACACCAATGTGGGCGCACTCGATGTGTTGTTGACGGTGACCGGCCCCACGCCGTCCATGGCGCGCATCTATGAACTGGAAAGCATCGCGTTGACCGTCGTCGCCGATGGCGGTGACGGGAATTACGGCTATCAGTGGTTCAAGAACGGGGAAACGCTGGAAGATGGCGGCAATTTGTCCGGAACCGACAGCCCGATGCTGGTCATTACCGGGGCAGCGCTGGAGGATGCCGGGAATTACGCCTGCGAAGTGACCGATACCGGCCCAATCCCATCGCTGATGACTGATCCGGCGGCGCTCGAAGTCTATGAACCTCTCTTCGCGCTGATCGAGCAGGAAGCCTTCCGGGGAATCGTCGGCGAGGGGACCAGCATCCATGTCATCCAATCCGGCGGTATTCCGCCTGTTCTCTTCGCCTGGGAGCGCGATACGGGCGCGGGCTTTGCGCCGCTTATGAATGGTGCGCCCATTTTCGGCGCGGATACGGACACGCTGGCCATTGATCCGGTGGCGCTTGCGCATGACGGACATCTCTTCCGGTCGCTGGTGCAGGACGCCGGTTCGGATGTCAGCGGGATTACGGCAATCACCACGGCTGCGGCCCGGCTCTATGTCGGCCCGCCGCCGACGATTACGGCGCATCCCGGAAACATGCTCGCTTATACCACGGAACCCCCCTTCTCCCTCAGCGGGACGTTCCAGGGCGGCGTCGGCGAAATCCAGTGCATGTGGTTGCGGCGGCATGTGGACAGCGGCGAGGTGACGGCGTTCGCGCCGTTTGTCCCGACGGGTTCGAGCGTTTCAGTGATTATCACTCCCGGCGCACTGGCTGTCGGCAATTACGAGTATTTCTTCCGCATCTCGGATGCGGTCACCCGCGTGGAAGGCGTTCTCATTGAATCCAACCCCGGATCGATCCAGATCAACTATCCGCTCGCCGTGGTGCGCGGGCCGCAGAACCGGCTCGCATATCTGGATGCGCCGGAATTCAATCTTGTCGGCGAATATCGCGGCGGCGTGGGCGACATCCTCTTCTCCTGGTACCGTCATAACCGGGCGCAACCGCACCCGGACTTGCTCGACGAGTTCCAGCCCGCCGCCAACACCCTGTACCTTACGGTGAATCCCGCCGTAACGGGGCCTGGCGAATATGACTATTATTTCCGGGTTTCCGACGTGAAATCCCGCGATTCCGGGATTCTGATCCAATCGCCCAAGGGCTATGTCGAGATTGACGATCATCTTTCCTTCACAATGGCGACACCGGGCGCCGTGCCCGACGGAACAGGCGCATACCTGCTGGACCTTCCCGTCGGCGATTCCCTGGTGCTGATGATGGATGTGCATGGCGGCTTGGGTGACATTACGAAGCAATGGCAGAAGGACGACGCCCGCAAGGCATTTGAGAATCTGCTCGAAGGCCCAGGGGTCAGCGGCGTGACCGGCAATACCTTGGTCATCGCGTCGGCGACGATCGAAGATTCCGGCGCGTATCGGCTGGAAGCAAGTGATTTCTACGAAACCCATCATTCCCCGTTGATCCATGTGACTGTCGCCTACGGCGTACCGCTGGCCGGGATGGCCGGACTGGGCGCGCTCGCCGCCATGCTTGCCATGGTCGGCGTCCTGACGCATCGGCGCAGACGATAACGCGGGCATGAATAGAGTGCAGTCGGAGGGAACGGATCTTTCCGTGGCGCTTGCGCGAAAGACCGCGAAGCCTTACAATAGGCGTAAGATACAGAACGCATAGTCCCAGGGGACAACGAAGGAATTTTGGCCCGACAAGATTTCAGAAGAGGTGCTGTCATGCGTACTGCGAAAATGTCACTGGTGGCAATGGTCATGGTTTTGGCATGTGGGACCGCTTTCGGCGTGGTTGAAGCCGCCTATACAGGCCCCTATGGCAACCCGGAGGAGCCTGGGCTTCGCCCCTACAAATGGTTCCACCATGGCGGGAAATCCCTCGTCTTCCATGTCGTCGAACGCCTGAAACATGGGAACCTGAAGACGCCCATCATTGGCACGGTGGAGGTGGGGCGCGGCGCGCGGCGCGGCGTCTTCGCCTTGGGAGAGAGCCTGTACAAAGGTTCCGTCTTTGCGCCGCCGCCCGGCGCGTACGCCTACCGGGAATTGGGCGCGGTCAATACGGCGGTGGAAGAAGAGTGGAGAACGCTCAATCTCAGCGATTTCGCCTTTACCTGGGCGGCTTTCCCCGTGATGAAGGTCTGCGTGGACCATTATCCGCTGGTGCCCGAAGAGAAGGTGCAGGAGCATCTGGAGCGCGCCAGAGAAATCCGCGAAGAGCGCCGCGAGGCTTTTCTCCAACGAAGGGAAACGGCCAAAGAGCGCCTGACGCGACGGCACGCCCAGGAGGAGACGCCGCCGCTCGATGAAAAAGGGCCGTCGGCGGAACCTATGGATACTGCGCCGGTGGAAGAGCGGCAACTGCGCGGCAACCTGCTGCGCCTGGCAAAATAGCCCGCCTGGGAAAAACCGAACTACGGCGCAGTGACGAGGGCGCGGACCGCTTCGAGCCGTTTTTCGCCGATCCCCGGCACCTCCCGAAGTTCGTCAACGGATTGAAAAGAACGTTGCGCCCGAAAGGCGATGATGCGTCCGGCCAGCGCCGG
>CAZLII010000556.1:0-3500 GCA_964559065.1 uncultured Nitrospirales bacterium
GAATGTGACATTTCTAACGAGTCAAAGCATGTGACATTTTAAAAGAGTTTTGACACAAGGACACCAAGGACAGCAAAGACAGCAAGGACAACAAGGACAGCAAGGACAACAACGACGCGAGGGACGGTAAGGAGAGCAACGCCAACAATGACAAGAATGACAGCAGCAACACCGATAACAGCAAGAGCACCATGCTGTGCCGTACGTCCTATCCGTCCTATCCGTCCTATCCGTGCTTTTCCTTTTTCCTTCTACCCTATTGTTTTTTCTTCCGGGTTTGACTGCAGCGCGGGGGCTATGCTTTGATGCAGTCAAGGAGCATGCCCTGTGCGCAGCATCATCGTGATGATTGCCTTGTGCCTGTTCGCGGTGCCGGTCGCCGCCGCGCAGGAGGAAATCCGGCTCTATTACTGGGGCTATGAACTCGACCTGCTGTCGGTGGACCTGCTGCGGGATTTCGAGGCGCGCCGCGACGGGCGCGACGGCAAACCGCGCATTCGCGTGGTCATGGGGCAAAGCGCGTCCATTGACCGCACGCAGGACCCACAGCGGCTGTTGTGCGCGGTCGCCGGCGGCGACCCGCCGGACGTGGTCTGGTTTGACCGGTTTGCGGTGAGCGAGTGGGCGGCGCGCGGCGCGTTCATGGACTTGCAGGAATTCCTGGAACGCGACCTGCGGGAGCGGCCGGACGATCCCCTCACGCTGCGCCCGGAAACCTTCTTCGAGCCATGCTGGGCGGAGGCGAATTACGACGGACGCCTCTTCGCCGTGCCCTCGGACACCGACAATCGCGCGCTCTTTTACAACCTCGACGCGCTGGAAAAATACGCCTCGGAACTGATCCCCGCCGGATGCGTGGACCCGGACGACCCGTCCAGGGTCGGCCCGCCCCGCACCTGGGAACAACTGAAGCGGGCCGCGGCAATCATGACGGAGTACGACGAGCGGGGCGTGCTCCGGCAAGTGGGTTTCATTCCCAATTTCGGCAATTCATGGCTCTACATCTACGGCTGGCTGAACGGCGGCGAGTTCATGAGCGCGGATGGCCGCACCTGCACGCTGAATGACCCGAAAATCGTCGAAGCCCTGGTCTATATGACCGAAATCTACGACCTCATGGGCGGCGTGGACAAGGTTATGGCCTTCCAGAGCGCCCTGCAGACCGGCGACTTGGACCCCTTCATTTCCGGCAAGGTGGCCATGAAGATTGACGGCGACTATTTCCTGCAGGGCATCGGGGCCATCAAGCGGGAACTGCGCTTCGGCGTGGCGCCCGCGCCCGCTCCGGAAGGCATGCCGCGATTCGGCTGGTGCGGGGGCTGGGCCTATGTCATTCCGACCGGGGCCAGGCACCCCGAAGTGGCCTGGGAATTCATCAAGTACATGGTGTCGCAGCGCGCCTACCAAATCCGCGCCAACATGGAAATGCAGACCGTCACCGCCACCGGCAGCGTCTTCATCCCCCGGATGAGCAGCCGGGCGGATATCACCCACTGGGCGATGGAGCACTACCTGTATCCGCAGGCGGGCGTGGAAGACACCTTCAAAAACGCCATGCGGGTTTTTGTGGACATGATGCCGGAATCAAGATACCGGCCGGTCACACCTGTCGGGCAAATACTGTGGAATGAACATGTCCGGGCGATGGAGAATGGCATCTATAAACGTTATGACGCCAATAACTTATATCGTAACGCGCAAATCGCGCTGGACCGCAGCACCGCTGTGGTGCAGGCGGAACTGGACCGCATCTACGCGCCGAAACCCTATCCCGTGATCTCGTGGACGCCCATCGTGGTCAGTTATATCGCGATGATTCTGCTGATTATCGCGGGGCTGTATTGGCATTTCAACCGGCGGGTCACGGCGAGAGGGTATTTCCGGAAAGAGTTCTACGCAGGCTATCTCTTTGCCATGCCTTGGTTTATCGGCTTTTTGGTGTTTGGCGGCGGACCGCTGATTTTCTCATTATTCATGAGTTTCTGCGAGTACGATGTCCTCTCCCCGCCACGCTTCGTCGGACTCAACAACTACCAGGAACTTTTCTTCAATGACCCGCTGTTCTACAAGTCGCTGTGGAACACGGTGTACATGGCCATCGGCATTCCGCTGGGGATGATGGTGAGTTTGGGGATTGCCCTGTTGCTGAATCATGAGGTCCGGGGCATGGCGGGTTACCGGACCTTGTATTATCTGCCAGCGATCATGCCGGGAGTGGCGGCGTCCATCCTCTGGATTTGGATATTCAACCCGCATGAGGGGATTCTGAACGCGGTGCTGGCGCGGGTGGGCATTCAGGGTCCGGCCTGGCTCCAGCAGGAGAGTTGGTCGAAGCCGTCGCTGATCTTGATGGGCTTGTGGGGCGCGGGTGCGGGGATGATTGTCTGGCTGGCGGGCTTGAAGGGCATCCCGCGGCATTTGTACGAGGCGGCGGAACTGGACGGCGCGGGCGTATTCCGGCGCTTTTTCAGCATCACGCTGCCGATGCTGAGTCCCTATATCCTTTTTAATATGGTGATGGGCCTGATCGGCACCTTCCAGATTTTCACGCAGGCCTACATCATGACACGCGGGGGGCCGGTGGATTCGACGCTGTTCTACGCCTTCGCGCTGTTCAACAATGCCTTCCGTTACATGAAAATGGGTTACGCCTCGGCCATGGCGTGGATTCTTTTTGCGATTGTGCTGGTGTTGACCCTGTTGCAACTGTGGCTCTCCAAGCGGTGGGTCTATTACGAGTCGGACCGATGAAACTGCGGCATACGATACGCAAGGGTTTCGGCGTCGCTGTGCTGCATATGGCGCTGGCGGCGGGGGCCGCGCTGTTCTCCGCGCCATTCGTGTGGCTGGCGGTAACCAGCGCCAAGGCCCCGGATGAATTGTATCCACCAAGATGGAAAGTTCCGACGCCCGCCGCCGTGACGGCCTCGCCCTACACCGGCATCAACGACAACGAACGGGCCATAAGGCCGATCAAGGTGAGCGGCGAGGACTGGTCGCGCCTGCGCGACCCGCTGGTCCGGGCGGTTTCCCGGCGCATCGTGGAACTGGGCGGCGCCCTTCCGGGTTTTTACCGCCCATATCTGGATGATGAGCACCTTGCCGAGGGCGTTTTTGCGAATATTCTGCGCCGCACCCCCGATGAGGTATTTCAGCGCAGCGAAGCGGCCGCCGTGGCCTGGTTTCGGGAGGCCGTGCAGCCCGACGTGGTGCGAACCGTCTTCGAGCGTACTTACCGGCGGGTCGCCTTGGCGGATGTGGTCTTCGTCGGCTGGGACATGACGACGGAAATCCCAAAAGATGCCATGGACATTCGCTGGGAGGTGACTGAAGGCGATGTCACGGTGGTACCGCGCCTGGAGGGCCTGCGGCGTTCCGGGCAGGAACTCCATTACCGATTCGACCAGCGCGATCGCTTTGCGGTGCAGACCGTGCTGCCGCTGACAATGCCGCCGGAAAACCTGAAAAAGTTCCGGATCAGCAACCATCAGGACCGGTCC
>CAZLII010000557.1:0-3496 GCA_964559065.1 uncultured Nitrospirales bacterium
TGTCCGCCGTCACGTTGATGACCGCCGTGCCGCCCGGCGGAATGACGCCCTCCGTGGGGCTTAGCGTCAGCCAGGAGTCTTCGGCCAGCCACAAAACAGCGTTGCGGACAAGACGGGGAATATCGTATGTGCCAAAGGTGGTGGACACATAACCCGACACATAGAAATTGACGCCGACAACGCTGTCGCCCTGGGTGGCGACCATCGGCATACCATTGGACCACGCGGCCACCCATTGCGCGCCGGGTGCCAGACCTACATCCACGATGAAGGAACTCTCCATTGAAGCGACCCCGTCCATAATGGGATGCGCCGGGTCATAGGCGCCCAGCGAAGCGGCGTGGAAAGCCCATGCTGCGTCAGGGTTGAAAGCCATATAGCCATCGGTGACGAAGCGGCCCCGCAGATGCCAATTCGCCCCAGTAGTGACAGTCGCCGACGCATGAATGACCTTGCCGCCGGCATCCACGTAGTCCGCCAGATTGTCGCCCATGTCCGTCGGATTGGAAAACACCCAGTCGCTCGCCACGATGACCACGTCGTAATTGGCCATCTCGGCGGCGCTGGGGGTGGCGGAACGCGCGTCGAAATAATCCACGACGCCGATGCCCGGCTCGCGTTCCAACTTGGGCAAAAACGCTCCGCGGTCATCGGCAAACACGCACAAGACGTCCACTGCGCCCGCCATCCATTCAACAGGCACGCCGAGGAGATTCTCCACCGTGATCTGCTGGGTGTCGGTGTCATCCGTCGGCAGGCGGAACGACAACGAGGGCGGGGCGACGGCGAGCACATCCGGGCCGACGCCAGCCATGAAGTAAATCTGATTCTCGTAGAGTTCGATCATGTCGTTCTTGCCGTCGGTGTCGGCGTCCTGGTTCACCAGCCCCGGTGTGAACCCGTTGAGAATGAGACGCCCGGATTCGCTGAGGATCATCGCGGCCTGGTCCGCAGCAGGCGACCCGGTATAACCGGCATGCGCCGTGCCCGTGGTCGGCTCCAGGTAATGGCCATCCCTCATACAGGTGTCTATCCAGTCAATCAGTTCCGGCACTTCGTTCGGCGTGGTGAAGAAGGGGCTGGCAATCCAGGGATAGATCGGTATCGGCGCATCATAAGAGGAAACGTACGTGGCGCCCGCCCGGTCCATGAACGGGTGCGCCGCATGGCCGAACAAATTAAAGGATGAAAAGATGATCTTGCCCCCGGAGTCATGGTAATCAACCAAGAGGTCCATCGTCGCTGTGGATATTAAATTAGCATATTCATCCACGATGACGAGGTCCCAGTCGCCTACAGCCAGTTGCCACTGAAACACCGTTCGCGAATCCGTGCGGGTGTAGGGAAGCCCCAGGTTTTCCAGGGCCGGGGTGGCGAAATCCGCACTGCCCAGGCAGGTTTCGGCGAGAAGCAGCACCCCGGAACCGCGCAGGACGTGCGCGATCTGGTTCTCGTACAGTTCCACCATGTCGTGCTTGCCGTCGGTGTCCGCGTCCTGGTTCACCAGTTGCGGCGCGAAGGCGTTGACGATAAAGCGCATGTCCGGGTCCGAGGCGATGGCGACCTCGCCCGCCGCAGGGCCGCCCGTGTAGCCCGCATGGGCGAGGGCCGTCGTCACATCGAGTTTCTGTCCGTCCCGGGGGCATGTGTCAATAAACGTGATCAGGTCGGGCACGGCGTTCGGTTCGAAAAACAGATTGCTGTTCCACCAGTTGTAGACCGGCAGGGGGGTGGTGTAGTCGCTCAGCACGCTCATGCCGAGATGCGCCCAGAGGGGATGCGCCGCGTTAGAGAAGAACAGGTTCCACGCGAAAAGAATGACCCGGCCCCCGCCGTCATAGTAGGTCTGCAATTTGTCCAGTTCGCCGGTGAGCACGCCAAAGTTATAGCCGTCAACAACGACCAGGTCCCATCCCGGCAGGTCCAGCAGCGCCGAGAGTGCACCTGTATTTCCCACCGTGGTGACGTTGTAGAGTCCCATGTTGTTCAGCGCCGGGGTGATATATTCCGGGCTGCCGCCGCACTGGCTCAGCATCAGCAGCACGCCGCTGGCCTGGGTCTTTGTGACGCAAATGTCATCCACCACCAGCACCGGCGCGGTGCAGAATATCTGGACGACGTGAATGCCTGCGCCCTCCACGCCGATTTCCTGCAGTTCAGTCGTCAACGCAATGGTTGCGCTGTCCACAACACCCCAATCGTAGTCATACGCGGTGACCGTGACATTGCCGGGATTGCTGTGGCCCACCCGCGCGCTGAAACGGGATATCAGGTCGTCAAAGTAGATGAACTCCGGCCCCTGCGGCACGCCGCCGTCCGCCAGTGCCGAGCCGGTGTTGAAGGCCAGAAAGTTGGGCGGCGAATAGCCTGTTACAGTGAAAGACCCACATTCGTCGAGCACGGCGCCGCCGTCGTTGCCGCCCGGTCCCGCGAAATGCACGCCGAGATGCGCGTAGGCGTCCGTGAGGCGCGTCGTTAAACCGAACGTGCATGGCGCGGTCAGGTCATCGAAGTCAATGAAGATGTCGCAATCAATCTTCGGCGCCGCCTTGGCCGCCGGCGCGGGCCGGGGTTGCGGCGCCGCTGCCGCGCCGTCCACGGCCACGCCGTTGCGCACCGCCGCCGCTTCCGCGGCGGCCGCGCCGCATAAAGCCATGATCGCCAAAACCGCCATGATTGCGGTCGAAAGCCGCACGGAACTTTTTCCTGAAAACATGGTGCACGTCCTTTCTCTGATTTCCGGCGAGGTTGTCGCCAACAGCCTACCTCTGCCCGTACCCTTTCTTGTCGAACGGGTCACTACCCGGACAATATCTTTTACACCGCCGCGTTGAGGGCGGAAAGGCCCCTAGTCCTGCGCGAAGCGGCTTATTGGACCGTATCCACCCGCGGCACACACACTGACAAACACCGAAAACGCCGGGACCCACGCATCGCATGAACCCCGTCTCTGCGTCCCATAATAGGCCGGGAAGCCCGTCCGCGATATCGGCGAAATCCCGAACGGACCAGACCCCGCCTTTTTGCTCAACACCCTTGAAGATTACTTCAGAGCCATAAAGAATTATTTATTTATGGTTCTCTACTTTTAGATTACCGCAATGGGATAGAAATGGTCAAGTGTTTTTTTGAGGGTTTCGCGTGTTGGGCGGCGACTTGCCTGGGCAGAGCGGGGGGACAAAAAGGGGACCTTTTCCCTATAGGCATTGCCTGGCAGTTTGCGCCCCCCGGTGAAAGAAAAGTGCCTCCAATGAGAACTTTGTCAACCAATAAGCGCAAAAGAAAGCCGGGACCGACCGCGCGCCCTTGGGGGCGCGGGCCGGTCCCGCGTTTCATCAAGCGGCCCTAATGGCTATTATGGGTGGCCGGGGCAGAACCCGTCCTCCGTGCCGTCGAGCGGACAGTAGTAGTAGCCGCCGGAGTTGTAGAACTGGATCACCCGCAGCAACTCGGAGAGGCTGATCATCCAGTTCTGCGGGTTGTAGTCTGATGCGTG
>CAZLII010000558.1:0-3496 GCA_964559065.1 uncultured Nitrospirales bacterium
GATCAGCATGCGCTTGCCGCCGTCAAAGGCCGCATCGAAGTAGGCATCCACTTCTTCTTGCACTTCTTCCGGCACGAAAATGATCGCATCCAACGCTTCATTGTGCGCATCCAGCGCCGCACACAACGCGAGGTTCTCCGCGACGCGGTCCATCCGCGCGGATTCCAGGCGGATGCGGCGATTGGTGAACAGGGAACTCCATTCCCGGCTGCGCGGCGCGGCGAAACCGTAGCGGTCGGGCGCACCCGAGGCGCGGGCGATTAATCCACTTTTGATGATACCGTGGAAATCCATGACGATGTCATAGCGGGCGCGGCGGACCAAACGGCAGAAATCCAGGAAGCGCCGGAAACCGGTCCAACGCTCGCTGCTCCGTTCGAAAACCAGGCACTGATCAAGCATCGGATGCCCGCTGATGATATCCAGGGACTTCGGCTCTACAGCCCAGTCAATTTGCGCATTGGGGAAACGACCGCGCAGCGCGTGCAACGCAGGGAGCACGCGCACCACATCGCCGATGGCGCTGAGCCGGATGATAAGAATACGCGGAACGCCGTTGATCATAGGCCGCCGGGGTTGTATGCAACATGGCGGAGAGGGAGGGATTCGAACCCTCGGTGCGCTTCCACGCACACACGCTTTCCAAGCGTGCTCCTTAAACCACTCGGACACCTCTCCGGCGCGGAGAACGGATTATAGAAGTTGCGTCCGCACTACTTCAATTTTCGGCAAGACTTTCACGGAATGGCGTGGAAAACAAAACGCGCGGAACGCGCCTGCCCGCGAGGACAGCGCATCCCGCGCGTTTCAAAAACCGGATCACATTTTTTTGCCGACCGTGCCGTCCACTACGAGTTTTTCCCCGTCCCAGGTGCCGGTCTTGGTCTGGCCGATTGCGCTGACCTCTACAAGACCGTCTTTGTATGAGTAGTTGGCGGTCAGGCCGTTCGGCGCCAACGCATTCAGCGGGCCGCCCTTCAATATCACCTTCTCGGCGTCGAGAAACTGCACATGAATATCGCCCAGCATCCAGGCTGTGCCGACAAGTTTCTCATGCAGCGGGTCCTCGGCCTTCGGGGATTCCTCGCCCGCTTCTTCCTCGCCGGTCTCCGCTGCAGGCGCGGTTGCCGTCTCTTCCGCAGGGGGTGACGGGACGGGGGCAGGAGGAGCAGGGGTCGGGGTGGCCGCGGGGGTGGGCGTCGGCGTTGGCGGCTTTGCCGCTTCTTCCGATTTGCCGCCGCACGCGGCCAGGGTCACAGCCAAAGCCACTACCAACATCAGGATCAAACACTGTTTCATGGTCGTTCTCCTTGTCCTTTCAGGCAGGGTTGCTCCGCCTTCCACATTTATGCCTACAGTTTGCATCCTCATATGACATGATACCATGCGTCCGCACGGCGCTTCCATCGGCGACCAGTGGTGGCAAGGGATTGCGCGAAAGGATGAGCGCAAGAAGATGCGTCTGACTACGTTGGACGATGCTGTGTCATGGTTTTCTGAATGTCCCGATGCCAGGCGGTCTTGTAGGTTTCGTGGGCGCCGTCGGCGGCGGGTTGGGCGGTGCGCGCAAGGAGTTCAGCCTTTTCTTCGGCAGTCATCGGCGTAAAGGTCTTGGCGACGCGCAGGTTTTCGCGCAGGATTTCCAGGGAATCAATGCCGGAGCAGACGGTGGCGACGGGCAGGCCCATCGCATAGCGTAGGCATTCAGACACGGTGGCGGCCCCGGTTTTCGGAATAGCCCCCGGGCTGCCGCCGAGCGTCTTCATCGCGATGACGCCGATCCCGCGTTCCGTCGCCAGGGGAAGTGCCTCCTTTTCGAAACTGCGGAAGTGATGGTCGAACACATTCAGCGGCATCTGGATGGCATCCCAGGGAAAGCCACGGGTGAGCATCTCCGCCTGGATGAACGGGTAATGATGGCCTGTGCATCCGATATAGCGGATTTTGCCTTCTTCCTTCGCCTTCAGGGCGACGTCAATCGCGCCGCTGGAGTAGATTTCTTCGGGTTCCTCCGGACGAATGACTTCGTGGAACTGCCACAAGTCAATCACATCCACGTCGAGGCGTCGAAGACTGTCTTCCAGATAGCGCCGCGCATTTTCGGGGTTCCGGCCCTTGTGCTTGGTCATCAGAAAGACCTTGTCGCGGTATCCGTCCTTCAGCGCTTTACCCATGCGCTCTTCGCTCACGCCGTCATAATACACCCATGCGTTGTCGAAGAAATTGACGCCCTCGTCCACCGCCGTGCGCATGATGGCGATGGCATCCTTCTCGGAGACGCGCCGCTGGCCGATATGGGAACCGCCGATGCAAAGCAGCGACACCATTTCGCCGGTGCGGCCCAGCGACCGGTAGGGCATCCCATTGCGCACTTCCTCTGCAGCGGGCTTATTTATGGCGACAGCGACGGCCCCCGCAGCCGCACTTTTCAAAAATGTTCTACGATCTACTTGCATCACTATTGCTTCCTTCATCTTGTTTTTGTCCCGGTCACAACGGAAACACCTGTTTTTCCGGGATTATTCGCGCGATGCCAGCGATCAGAGCGGCATCTCGGCGATAACTTCGCCGCCGACGGGTTTGTTCAACGTGAAGCCCAGTTTCGCGCACATGCGGAGCATGGGGCGGTTGTCGGGCAGGATGGTTCCCACGAGTCGGCGCACGCCTTCGGTGCGGGCGACGTGGATGAGGCGGCGCATGAGTTCAATGCCAAGTCCCACCCCCTGGCAATCATCACGCACGACAATGGCGAAGTCGGCGTCCCCGCCGCCGTGCAGTTTGACCAAACGCGCCACGGCGAGGATGCGCCGTCCATCGGTCTGCGGGTCGCGTCCCACGGCGATGATCGCCATGGCCCGGTCGTAATCACAGAAGCAAATTTCCGCGAGGCGTTCATGTTTGATGCGCTCGTCAAGCGCGAGTTGCTGCAGATAGCGATAGTACACCGTGTCCCCGGAGAGGCTTTCGTGGAAGGTGACCATCATCGCTTCGTCTTCGGGGCGGATGGGGCGCAAAACGATCTCCTCGCCATTTTTCAGCGTGCAGGTCGCGACATATTCGCCGGGATAGGGCCTGATGGCGAGGCGGGGCAACTGGTCTTCCCGAACGTCGGGGCCGAAGAGCGTGATGCGCGCATCGAGCGCCACCATCTGGTCCGCGCTGACAAGAAACGGATTGATGTCAATTTCCCTGATCCACCGGTGTTCCACAACCAGTTGGCTGAAGCGCACGAGGAGGCGCTCCAGGGCGGCGGTGTCCACGGGTTCGAAGTCCTGCATGCCGCGCAGCGCGGTGTAGATGCGGGTTTGCTCGAAGGTGCGGCGCGCCAGCGTGGTGTTCAGCGGGGGCAGCGCGAGCGCGCGGTCGCGGAAAACATCGCCGAGCGGCCCGCCCGCGCCAAAGGTGATCACCGGGCCGAAATGCGGGTCAATGCTGCTGGCGAAGACGACGCGATAGCCGCCCGCCTTGAGCACGGCGCGGATCGCCACACTGATCG
>CAZLII010000559.1:0-3496 GCA_964559065.1 uncultured Nitrospirales bacterium
CGCGATGTCTAATCTGGAAAAGGTGATTGCAGCGGCATCCACGCCGGAACTGAAAACACTGCTCCATGACGTGGGCTGGGGGATCCTTGGCGTGGATGGCGGGGCGACCGGGCCGCTCCTGGGCGCGTTCTTCCTCGCCATGGCCGAAGCGGTCGGCGACCGCGACGCGTTGGATGCAGACGGCGTGGCGGCGCTGTTCGCGGCGGGACTCAAGGGCGTTCAAGAGCAGACCAAGGCGCGCCCCGGCGACAAGACGATGATGGATGCGTTGCTGCCCGCCGTGGATGCAATGCATGCGGCGGCGAAGCAGGGCGGCGACATAAAGGCGCTGTTCCAGCGCGCGGCGGCCGCCGCCGCCGAAGGCGCCGCTGCGACCACGGCCATGCAAGCGAGGTTCGGGCGCGCCCGCAATTTGAAGGAAAAAAGCATTGGGAACCAGGATCCGGGCGCCACGTCGGTGTCCCTGATCTTCGAGGGATTCAAGAAAGGAATTGACGCACATGCCTGACGCAGAAAAGACTAAAGACGGCGAGAAGAAAGACTTTGGCATCGGCATTCCGCAGGAAACGCCGGGCTTCTACCTGAAAGGGTCGGCGCACCTCTATTGGGGAATGAAAAACCGGCTCTCGCGGATTTTCAACCCGAAATCCGGCCGGACGGTCATGCTGGCCTTCGACCACGGGTACATCATGGGACCAACCACGGGCTTGGAACGGATTGACCTCGTGGTGCCGCCGCTGATCCCGCATGTGGACTGCCTGATGTGCACGCGCGGCGCGCTCCGCGCCTGCATCAGCCCGGAAGTGCACAAACCGGTCGTGATGCGGTGCAGCACGGGCGCGACGGTGTTGAGAGACCTCAGCAACGAAGTCATCGGCGTCTCAATAGAGGAGGCGCTGGCGCTGAACGCGGCGGCGGTCACGGCGCAGGCGTGCATCGGCGCACCCTACGAAAAGGAAACCCTGGAAAACCTCTCGCACCTCATCAACGAAGGCGCCCGCTTCGGGCTGCCGACGCTCGGCGTCACGGCGGTGGGCAAGGAGATGGTGCGCGATGCGCGCTATCTCGGCCTCGCCTGCCGCGTCATCGCGGAACTGGGCGTCCACTTCGTCAAGACCTATTACTGCGAGCCGGGTTTCGAGGAAGTGGTGGCGGGCTGTCCGGTGCCGGTGGTCATCGCGGGCGGCAAGAAGGTGCCCGAACTGGATGCGCTGAAGATGGCCTACAAGGCGGTTGACCAAGGCGCGCTGGGCGTGGACATGGGCCGCAACATCTTCGCCGCCGAGAATCCCGCCGCCATGGCGCAGGCCGTAAGTGCGGTCGTCCACCAACTGGAGAAGCCTGAGAAGGCTTTTGAAATGTATAACGACTTGAAGGACAAATAACCCCCGAAAAAAGGAGTATATCGCCATGGAAATAAGCCGACGCACCGTCCTGAGCAGCGTGGTTGCGGCAACGGCGGGCACGCTGGCCGCAGGCGCGGCCAAAGCCGCCGATCAAAAGGGAGCGCCCATGAAAAAGTACCGGAATGAGGACTTCTACACCGCGGACGGGACCTTCGATGTCGAAGCGGCCAAGAACGCCTACTATGAAATGATGGCGCACTTCAATTATCCCATCGTCCCCAGGTTACGCACCGAGGAGTTCTGGGCGATTGATTTCGGGATGGGCAAGTTCATGGAAGTCGGCATGGCCGGCATCTTCTGGGTCAACAACAAGCAGGACAACTATTTCGGGCACGAAATCTACCTGCTGCCCGGCCAGATGATCCCGGAACACCGCCACGTCACGACCGCCGATGCCGGACCGAAAATGGAGGCGTGGCAGCCGCGTCACGGCTGGGTTTACATCTACGGCGAAGGCGAGCCGACGCCCGGCGTGGAAGCCCGCATCCCGGAATCGCACCGCGAATGCGCCGTCGCCCGCAAGGAACATAAACTGATGCCGGGCGAGGTCGGCATGCTGGCCGGCGCGGAACAATGGCATTGGATGCAGGCCCCGGAGGGCGCGATTGTCACCGAGTACGCCACCTATCACGACGGCGACGGCCTGCGCTTCAGTCATCCGCAGGTAAAGTTTTAGACCTTTAAATCTGGTGTCCTCGTTGCACCGCCGCGAAAGATGTTGTGGCCGGTCTCCGGACCGCGCCACAGCCGCGACCGGAGGTCCAATCCGTGGCTCGGTCAGGAGACCGGCCACAACAGCATGTGGCTCGGTCGGGAGACCGGCCACAACGAGCAGATGAGGTGATTCATGCGGATTCGTTTGAGTGTCGTGGGGGTGTGTATTGTTCTGGCATGGTGCGGTGCATTGTCATGCGCCCAGGCGGAAGAGTCTGCCGGTTTTTCGCAGGAACTGCGCGGGGTGAACACCGCCGCGTTGCGGCGGGCCATCGAGGACCTTGCGCAGTCTTTTCCGGACCAGTACCGGCAGGGCGCGGAATATCTGCAGCGGCTGGCAGTGCTGGAAAAGGAAGTGGAAAATCTCCTCGCTGCCCCGGAAGAGCAACCGGAAAAAGCGCAACAGGTCATCGAAAACCTCAAATCACTGAAAGCGGAGGCGCTGCTGGCGAATCCGCTGCTGGACTTTGATCGCCTGCTGCTGGTCAAGCGCGGGGAGGGCGCACTGGGCCTGCCCCAGAACTGGCAGGGCAACTGCGCGGTCGCGCCGCGCGGTTATGACAACGAGATCGCCATCCTCTCGCCGGTGCGCCCCGACGATGCATTGACAACTTTTTACAAACCTGAGAACGACGCTTTTGTCGGCGACGTGGACCTCCATTTCGATGCGGACAGGATGTTGTTCTCGATGCCGGGGAGTCACGGCCATTGGCAGATTTGGGAAATCGGGGCGGACGGCGCGGGGCTGCGCCAGGTTACACGCGGCGAAGAGCCGGATGTGCACAATTATGATGCCTGCTACCTTCCGGATGAACGGATCGTATTCGCGTCCACAAGAGTCTTCCAAGGCATCCCCTGCGTCGGCGGCGGGGACCGGGTGGCGAATCTGTTCCTGATGGACGCCGACGGCGGCAACACGCGTCAACTCTGCTTTGATCAGGACCACAACTGGTGCCCGACCGTTTTGAACAACGGCCGGGTGCTCTACACGCGCTGGGAATATTCCGACACCGCCCACTATTTCAGCCGCATCCTCTTCAGCATGAATCCCGACGGCACGAACCAGGCCGAGTATTACGGCAGCAACTCCTATTGGCCGAACTCGACGTTCTATGCCCGCCCGATCCCCGGACATCCCACCGCCGTCGTCGCCATCGTCTCCGGCCACCACGGCGTGCCGCGCATGGGCGAACTCGTCATCCTCGATCCGGCCATCAGCCGTTTCGAGAGCGACGGCGTTGTCCAGCGCATTCCCGGCCACGGGGAGCCGGTCGAGGCCGTGATCATAGATCAACTTGTAGATCATGCCTGGCCGAAGTTCCTGCATCCATATCCCCTGAGCGACAAGTATTTCCTCGTGTCCTGCAAACCCACGC
>CAZLII010000560.1:0-3493 GCA_964559065.1 uncultured Nitrospirales bacterium
GCATTGAATCCTGCCGCATTGACCGTTGAGTCCACCACATCCAACGGCGTATGTATTTTCGCCAACCAGACCAGTTCCGACACCAATCTGGTAGTAACGAATCAGGGTACGGGGATGTTGATCAAAGGTTTCAGCGGCGCGGGCGGGTCCAATCTGGTATTCCGAGTTGAAAATGACGGCGCGGTCCATGCCAAGTCGTTCACACCCACCAGCGACAAGAACGCCAAGGAAAACTTCACCCCCGTGGATGCGTGCGATGTGCTTGAGAAGGTGGCGGATCTCCCGATTTCGACCTGGAATTTTAAGGGAGACGACACAGCAACCCGTCATCTGGGACCCATGGCGCAGGATTTTCACGCCGCCTTTGGTCTTGGCGATACCGATACCGGCATCGCCACAGTGGACCTGGATGGCGTCGCGCTGGCGGCAATCCAGGGACTTCACCGGCGTTCCAAGGATTTGGAGCGGGAGAACGCCGCGCTGCGCGCGCAAGTGGATGAACTCGCGGCCCGGTTGACGGCGCTGGAGCAGTCAAGCCGCCGGTAAGCGGTCTTTCGGCCTTTACGAAAAGGATGCGCATTATGAACAGAAAGACCTGCAAGCCGAAAGGCGTCCGCCGCGTGGTTGCCGGTGCGGCCGGCCTTGCCGCCTGCGTTGTCGCTTCCATGGTGGCGGCGCAGATTTCCGCAAACCACGATCTCCGTTGGGCGGTGTTGTCCGGGGGCGGCGGCGCCGCTTTCTCAGCGAGCCATGAGATCAGGGACGTCCTTGGCCAGAGCATCGCCGGTGTTTCCCTGAGCGCAAATACCAGAATCGAAAGCGGGTTCATGGCCGGGCTTGACGCGGAAGGCGGGGGCGGCATGGAATACCACAGCGCCGACCAGGATCGGAATTACAGAATCAGCCTGTCGGAATTGTTGCGGGTGATCCAGTTCTTCAACTCCGGCGGCTACCACTGCGCCGACCCGCCCGACAGCACCGAAGACGGGTATGTGCCCGGCGCGAATCCCGCGCAACAGGCGTGCGTTCCGCATGCGTCGGACTATAATCCCCAGAACTGGATAATCAACCTGTCCGAATTGTTGCGCCTGATCCAGTTCTACAACTCCGGCGGCTATTATGCCTGCCCCGGTATAGGCACCGAGGACGGCTTCTGCGCCGGCCCGCCGCCGGCATGAACTTTTTGTAACAATGTAGTGTGGGTACGGTGAAGCGCAGCGCGACGGAACCTTCCGTTCGCCGATGGCATACGGATTTACCGTGAATGCAGTCGAGAACATTCTTGCCTGAGGCGCGTGTGTTTCTACGCCGATGACAATGGTGGGTTTCGCGTTGCTGCACCCACCCTGCAATGGTCCGAAAGACGTTGCGCAGTGGCAATTCAACACCGCGCGCCCGGTTTCCGTGTGCTCCGTGTGTTCCGTGGTTGCAAAAAAAGCGGCATTTTCAACCATGGAAGGCACTGAATACACGGAATTTATGCCGCAACATCTTAGGAACGGCATATCACTTTTGTGATTTTGGTGATGCATCTGGTTTGATTGCAGCATGCACCATCAGCCGCACCGCGTCAGGGTTCGCCATCGTTGTTTGGGGGTTGCGACGGTTGCGATCCCTCCACTTCGCAAAGGAGGTAGCGGCGCTGGAGCCAGCCGACGCCCATCAGGTCATAGAGCACGCGCCACAGGCGGTTGCCGATGCCGTATTTCGACCGGCCATGCAGCCGGGGATGATGCTGCACGGGGCACTCGGCAACCGTCATGCCGCCAATGTGCATCATCACGGCGAAGAACCGGTGCACGCCGTTGAAGGGGACGACATGTTCGACGCATCTGCGGCGGAAACCCTTCAGGCCGCAGCCGGCGTCGCGCACGGCGACGCCAAGCGCCTTGCGGAAGACCCAGTTGCCGGTGCGGCTGGGCAGGCGCCGCAGCCAGTTGTCCTGGCGTTTCTCGCGGTAGCCGCACACGCAGTCGTGGGTTTGCAGCAACTCAAGGATGCGGGGGATGTCCGCCGGCTCGTTTTGCAGATCGCCGTCCAGGGTGATGATGTACTCGCCGCGCGCGTGCCGCATGCCCGCCACCAGCGCCGCCGACTGGCCCTGGTTTTGCGCCAGATGCACCGGCCGCACCCGCGCGTCCCGCGCGGCCGCCTCGTCAATCGCCGCGCGCGTGCCGTCGGTGCTGCCATCATTCACGAAGAGGCATTCCAAGTCATGGTCCGGCATCGCCGCGAACACGTCGGCGATCCGTGCGGCCAACAACGGCACATTTGCTTCTTCGTTGAAAAACGGGACCACCACCGATACCAACGATTTCATTCAGCACTCTCCATTTGCAAGATGCGGCATTATACATGCCTGCTTAGTTCTCTTGTTCGTAAATTCGGCGACGTATTTCTGTCGTCCGAAGTGTATCACCTCACGTCATTACGAGCGAAGCGGTACAACGTGTGGCTGAGCGCAGCAATCTTACAAAGGGAGCAAGGATTGGCGTTGATATGGAGTGCGCCGTCTGTTCGGCGCTTTGGCTGGGTTTTCCAAGCCACCCTCCTCAATCCAGCCAAAGCGCCGAACAGACGGCGCACTCCAAATAATTGAAGCGGTGACTCTGATGTCGCACCGCCTGCCAGGGATGGTAAAGCGGACTCGCAAAGACGGGTGAGGCGCATGATTATTTCAGTCGGCTGAAATGCTGCCAAATGCCGTTTATTGAATGTGATGGCGCGCTATTCCCAGCCGTATTTGGCGCGGGGCATGGGCTTGCCTTCGCGCTGGAGGTGGCGCAGTTCGCGGTAACTGATCAACTCGATGCCCAAGGATCGCATGTGCTCGTGGGTGGCGGGATTGCTGAAGAACTCGGTGTCGGCGGTGCGTCGCGCGGCGGAGCCGGTGGTGGCGCGCATTTCGGGAGTCATCTCGCCGCAGTGGATGTAAATCTCGGTGACTTTTCCGGGCTGCACCTGCGCCAATCGGTCTTTCCACCACGATTCGGTCACTTCCAGGTTGGGCGGGTCGCCCATAAACAGGATGTCGGGGTGGAGCACGCCGAGTTCATCGGCGAGTTGAATAAGCCGTTCCCCGCCGAACTGGGCCATGATGTCCATACCGGCGACGCGGCACGGCAGATTGTAGTCCTTGGCGATATACAGGTAGCGTTCATGGTAACCGGGGGCATACTGCATCGCTCCCATGTGCGAGTCAATGTGGGTGACGTCAATACCCGCGGCCAGGGCCTTGTCAATCTGGGCGCGTACTTCGCGTTCGGCTTCCTCGATCTTTGAATGCAGATAGACAGCGGCGACATCCGTGTAGAAGTAGCCCTGTGGATCACAGAGGCTGGGCACGGCCTCGCGCCCAAGCACCGGCCCCCACTTGTAACGCCCCCATTCGCTGGTGAGCACGGTGTGCACGCCGAGCGCCGCTTGCGGATTCGCGCGCGCGAATGTCGCCGCTTCCGGGAAGGTCAGTCAGCTGAAGGCGCTGCGGACGATG
>CAZLII010000561.1:0-3491 GCA_964559065.1 uncultured Nitrospirales bacterium
CAGCAAACAGAGGCCGGCTGCTGCTGCCCCTTGACCATGACCTTTTCCGCGCCGCCCGCCCTGCGCCAGCAACCCGACGTAGCCGAAGAATGGATGCCGCGCGTCACTTCGACGCGCTACGACGAGCGGAACATCCCACCGCATGAGAAGGCCGGCTGTATCATGGGCATGGCGATGACGGAGAAACAGGGCGGCTCTGATGTGCGCGCAAACACCACCCGCGCCGTGCCCGTCGGCCCGGAAGGTCCGGGCGAGGAATACCTCCTGACCGGGCACAAATTTTTTGTTTCCGCGCCGATGTGCGACGTATTTCTCACGCTCGCCTACACGGACAATGGGTTTTCCTGTTTCATTGTGCCGCGCTGGCTGCCGGACGGCACGCGGAACCGCTTCTTCATTCAGCGGTTGAAGGAAAAACTCGGCAACCGCTCCAACACCACGAGCGAGGTGGAATTTTGCGAGACGTGGGGACGCATGGTCGGCGAGGAGGGCCACGGCGTGCGCACCATCCTGGAAATGGTCTTCCACACGCGACTGGACTGCGCCACCGGCACGGCGGGACTCATGCGCCAAGCCCTTACCCAAGCGCTGCACCATGCTCATCACCGGTCCGCATTCAAGGCGCTGCTCAAGGACCAGCCGCTGATGCGCAACGTGCTGGCGGATTTGGCCATCGAATGCGAAGCCGCAACGGCGCTTGCCATGCGCCTCTCGCATCTCTACGACGTGGTGCAGCAGGACCCGTCCCGGCAGCCCCTGGCGCGGCTGCTCACCACCGTAAGCAAGTACTGGATTTGCAAACGCGCGCCGACCATGGTCTTCGAGGCGCTCGAATGCCACGGCGGCGACGGCTACATGGACCCCAGCCCCATGCCCCGGCTCTACCGCGAAGCGCCGGTGAGTTCCGTCTGGGAAGGTTCCGGCAACATCATCTGTCTTGAAGCGCTGAAGATCATGGCGCGCGAACCCGATGCCGTGCCTGCATTCATGGAAATGCTCAACCAGGCCCGTGGCGCAGACCCTCGCTATGACGCTTATCTTGCCGCTCTGGAAAAGGAACTGGTCAACCTTGACGACATTGAGTCGCGCGCACGGCGCATCGTCGAGCGGATGGCGCTGGCCGCTCAGGCCGCACTGCTCCTGCAACATGCGCCCGATTACATCGCCGGGGTTTTCTGCCGCACCCGCCTTGACGGCGACGAGGGCCACACTTACGGCGCCCTGCCCGTTGGCGTCCCTTTCACCGAGATCATCAATAGGGCGTATGGCATGCCGTAAGAGACATTCTACGATTGTTTTTCAATATCGCCGCCATGTGAAGGGAACATTCAAGGATTAAGGGGGTGGCAGAGTCGGGTTTCCATACCCGGGGGAAAGTATCATGGATTTGCGTGTTCTGCGGGCGGGACGCCCGCGCTCCCAGTTTCCATTCACGGGGAAGAGCATCACAGATTCGCAGGAGGGGACAGACCATTGGCCGGGTGATGTTCGCAGCGGTGCCATCGGTTGGGGGCATTGAACCGGCAGGCGCGTTTTCATTTCGCGAGTATGGCCTGATTTTTGAATTAGCCGCCGGGGGAGCGCTTGTGCTACCATGACTGCCGTTTTTCGTGATGTGCCTAAGTTCTCTCGTTCTCATTGATGTTTCAGGAAAGGAATATGACACGCATGCGATTCTTGCAGTGCTTTCAAGTGCGGCGCGGATTGACCCGGTGGTTGGCGGCCGCCCTTTGGCTTGTTTTGACGCTCGCGCCGGGCATCTCGAGCGCGATGGACGCGCCAGAATCGTTGCGCGGCGCGATTGAGCAGGCGGTGGCCAAGGTGCGGCCGGCGCTGGTCCGCATTCACGTGGTGGAAACGTACTACCGGGAAGGCCGGGAAATGAAATTCGAGGCGACCGGCAGCGGCGTGGTGATCACCCCGGAAGGCCATGTGATCACCAACCACCACGTTGCGGGACACGCCAAGCAGTTGAAATGTACCTTCGCAGACAAGGAGGAAATCGAGGCGGAACTGGTCGGAACTGATCCGCTGACGGATATCGCGGTCATCAAACTGAAAAACGAGAATGGCCGCGTCTTCCCGGTGGCTGGATTCGGCGATTCGGACGCGATCAAGGTGGGGGACCATGTGCTGGCGATGGGCAGCCCGATGTCCCTGGCGCAGTCGGTGACCCTCGGCATCGTGAGCATCACGGAAATGACCATGCCTTCGTGGATCGAGCGCTGGGGCGGCATCGAGCAGGACGGCGAAAACGTGGGCGCGCTGGTGCGCTGGATCGGCCACGACGCGCAGATATTCGGCGGCAATTCCGGCGGGCCGCTGGTGAACCTGCAGGGGGAAATCGTCGGCATCAACGAAATCAAGATGGGGCTTGGCGGCGCGATTCCGGGCAATCTCGCCGAGGAAGTGTCGCGGGCGTTGATTGCCGAGGGCAAGGTGCGCCGCGCCTGGATGGGTCTTGAAGTGCAGCCGCGCCTCAAACACGATGATGGCGAAGCGGGCGTGCTGGTGGCGAACGTTTACAAGGATTCCCCGGCGAAAACGGCCGGGCTGAAGTCCGGCGATCTGATTCTCGCCGTAGGTGAAACACCCATTGATGTGCGTTTTCTGGAGCAATTGCCCGATTTCAACCGGCTGGTCAGCGCGCTGCCCATCGGCGAAGCGGTTGCAATCCGCTACGCCCGCAATGGCCAGGAAATGCAGACTTCCCTCACCACCGTCGAGCGCGAACCCTATCAACCCAAAGAATACGAATTGAAGGAGTGGGGGCTTACCGTGCGCGACATCTCTTTCATGCTGGCCCGGGAGATGAAGCGCAAGGACACCGACGGCGTGCTGGTCACCTCGGTGCGACCGGGGGGGCCTGCGGGCGACGCCAAACCCGGCATCCAGCGCGACGACGTTCTCGTGGAGGTCGGAGGAAAGCCGGTGAAGAGTGTCCGCGCCCTCAAGGAGGTTACGGAAGAAATCGTGAAGGATGCAGCGTCCCCCGTCCCCACGTTGACCGGCTTTGAACGGAAGACAGACCGATTCGTCACGGTGGTCAAGGTGGGCATTACGGAACTGCAGGACCCGGGCCTGGAAGTGAAAAAGGCGTGGCTGCCTGTGGAGACCCAGGTGATCAGCCGGGACATCGCAGAGTTGCTTGGTCGCCCCGAGACGACAGGCTTTCGCATCACCAGTGTCTATGCCAACAGCACGGCGGAGAAGGCAGGGCTTCAGGTGGGCGACCTGATCCTCGCGGTGGACGGCGAGAAGATGACCGCATCGGCCCCGGAACATTACGAGGAATTGTCCGCGTTCATCCGCCAATATCGCGCAGGCACGACGGCGGAGTTGTCCATTCGCCGGGGCGAAGAGGAACTTAAGGCGCCCGTCGAACTTGTGAGCGCGCCAAAACTCGCCCGCGAAATGAAAAAATACCGCGATGACAACTTTGAGTTCACCGTGCGCGACGTGACCTTCTTCGACCTGCACGCCGACGTGCT
>CAZLII010000562.1:0-3483 GCA_964559065.1 uncultured Nitrospirales bacterium
CCCGAAGCGATGTCCTCTTTTTTAGCGATCCACGTGCCACCGACCGCGATCACGACGCTCAGCGCGAGATATTGCTCCAAGTTTGCCGGGCCGACCCCGCCGGTGGGGATGAAACGCAGGCCGGTATGCGCGTATGGCGCGGCAACGGACTGGATGAAGGAGACGCCGCCCAGCGCCTCGGAAGGGAAAAACTTGAGCACATTGCAGCCCATGGCCATCGCCTGCTCGATTTCAGACGGCGTGGCCACACCGGGGAAAAAGGGCAGGCCAATGGCCGCCGCCTCCGACACAATGGCGGGATGGAAACCCGGCGCGACCGCAAACTGCGCCCCGGCCTGTTTGGCCGCCACCAGGTTCTCACGGTTCAGCACCGTACCCGCGCCTAGAACCAATTGCGGGCGCTCCCGCGCCAGCAGGCGCATAACGTCTGCGGCCGCCCGTGTACGGAAGGTGATCTCCGCTATGGGCAGCCCACCCGCCAGCAACGCGTCCGCCAGCGGCAGCGCGGCTTCCGGCGCATCAATCGCGATGACCGGGATTACCCCGAGGCTTGACAGCGTGCTGATGATGTCTTGGTCTGGCATGTGATGGTTTTCCCTGTTCTGTTGGACATTGGTTCTGGATCAATGGAAATCGTCGAATGATAAGACCAATAGGACCTATAAGACCAATAGGACCTATAGGAATTGGTGGGTTCCGCTTCGCTGCACCCACCCTACCATTGCAGGTTCCATTGGTCGTATCGGTCCTATTGATCCTATTGCCTTTTTCACCCGGTCAACCCTTGTCCGTGGGTTCTTGCCATGCATCGGCCTCTGCGGCGACATCCAAAGCGCGTTCGAAGCGGCGGATATCCGTATCTACGCTGTCGCTGTTGATGACAAAGACCTTGTCGAGGTTGGTGATCTCAAAAACCTCCCGGATGGACGGTGCAACCGCGCACAAGCGCAGTTTTCCGTTGGTTTCTTTGACCAGTTTGTTGATTTTCAGCAATTCCGTGAGCACTACGCTGGAAAGATAGTCCACATGCTCGAAATTGAGCAGGAGATTGAGACCGGGGTGTTTCGTGACATATTCGATTGTCTCGGCGCCGAATTCGGCGGCATTGATGGTGCCCAGCATGCGCGCCACATTGATGGTGCCCACATGAATGCGCCCCCGTTTCTCAAATGTCAGCAAGGCCCCTTTTGATTCACTCATGCGTCTCGCGCTCCTTTGTTGCGGCATTGCAGCGGAACACCATTTCCAGGCAGTGTTCTTTCGGGTTGAACGCCACAGTATCCATATAGTGTCGCATCAGGCAGACGCCGCGCCCGCCCATCTGTTCGCCTTCCGGATCGCGGATATTCTCCGGGACAAAGCCGCCGCCTTCGTCAAAGATGCGAATGCGGCACGCTTTGTCCGGTTGTTCCGCAATCTCGATGCGCACCTTGCGCCGCGCATCGTCCCGGTTGCCGTGGCGCACCGCGTTCACCAGGGCCTCCTCCAGGCACAGGCGCAGGCGCTGCGCATCCTTATCACAAAGACACCGGCCTTGGACCATGCGATCCACGGCCTTTTCCAGGACTTCCGTCATCGCCTCAATGCTGCTGGGAAATTCCGCTTTGAATAGCACCTTGTCCACGCCGCGATCCATCCTCCGCGCCAAGCATAGCACAGGCTCCGGCGCAGCAAAAAACGTTCGCGGGACCCCGGAATCTTCCGGAGCCCCGCGAAGGGAATAACGGGGATTGTTCAGGCGGCCTCACGCAGGTACAGCGAGAGTTTGGTGCTCATCCAGGAGCCGTCCATCTCGGAGAGAAAGCGCAGTTCCCGCAGCACGCTGGAAACCTGCTCCATGATGGGCTGGGCCTCCTCGGGCAGGAAATTGAGGATGGCGTTCAACGGCAGAAGCACATCGGAGAAGAGGCTGGTATTGAGCACAAAGGCGCTGTAACGGGGCGTATCGGCGGGCAGGGGTGGCTCCATGCTTGCCAGGAGACCGGTGGTGCGGTCTTCGGCCGCCAGGTCTATGATCCCTTTCATTTTCTCCGCGTCATTGCTGAGCAGGACCATGTCGCCCGCGAAGGCCAGGGAAATGGGAACGGGGATCGGCGCCTGAATCTGATTGATGTCCACCTCGTTGTGCTTTTCCGAGACCTGCATGGGCACCAGCATCTGCAGCAGGCCCTTGGTGGGTTCCGGATTGGCCAGCCCGATCATCAGACTGAGCACCGGGAAGTCATCCTTCGCGCCGGAGATGCCCAGCGTCAATTCCTCGCCGAGCATGGTCAGCAGTTGGTTGCCGATGGACAGGCCCTGGGCGAATTGCGGATTCTGGGTCATTTCGGCGGGCAACGACTTCAGATACACGTCCGTAATCTGCTTCTTGTATTCCGGGGTCAGACGAAACGCCCACATCGCCACGGTGTCTTTGGGGAGTTTCTGGATATAGCGCAGGGGCGCGGCCGCGCCGCTGAAGGGGATTACGCCGGGATGGGCGGCCGTATCGAGGCGGCTGTTGATCTCAAAGCGGTCCTTGGTCCATGAAATGGTGGTGACTATCGGGTCGTCCGAGTCGGCCAGCATGGCATCCAGTGAGTTGATTTGCCCCAGCAGGAGCGGCTCGGCGTAGGGCTGGTCGCCCAGCATGTCGAGCGCGGGCAGCGCGCGCTTGAGCAGGGAGACAAACTGCTTGCCGCGCATCAGGATGGCGGCTTCGTCCGGGGCGGTGGCCGGGCAGTCCGCGGTGCCATATCTCAGGCTCGCGGGACTGGCGAAGCGCTCCGCCACCTGCTTGACGAGGTCCAGGCTGCCCAGAACGATCTTGTTGTCGGCGATGAAGTAACCGTACGCGCCGTATGCTTGAATCGCGATGTCGCCCACGCTGACCGGCTCGGCGGTCACGCCGCTCAAATCCAGTCTGGGGCTGATCAGTTCCTTCGCCGTGGCTTCCGCCTTGGCGGCGTCCTTGAGGCAGAGAACGCCGGCAATGGCGGGCGGTTCCAAATCATCCAAATCAATTTCCGTCTTGTCCCCGGCCTTCTTGAAGGACTCGTTGAAATCGGCAAAAACTGCGAGCGGCGCATCCGCGTCAATCCCCTTGGCCGCGGCGATTTCCCCCAGCGTCTTGGCGTCGGGCGCGTCCGCATCCCTGGCAAGGTCGCGGATGATGTCTTCATATTCTTTCTCAACATCCACTTCAGGAGGTGCGATGCGCTTGGCAAAGGGGAGCGCCTTGCCCAGAATGCCGTTGATTGGCGGGAGGGCGATGGCCAACTGAGCGTTGTCCGGGAGGTATTTCAGGACATCATTGACCACCGGGGCAAATGCCGGTGCAGGCCGGTCCACTGCCGGGGCGGGCGGCGCGGGCGCCGCCGGCGGCGCTTCAGCCGGTTCAGGCGCGGGCGCCGCCGGGGGGGCCGGAGGCGCGGGCGGCAGCGGCGCTTCGCCGCCGCAACCAACCAGTGTCATCATGCCGATCATGAGGCCGACAGCCAGCAC
>CAZLII010000563.1:0-3477 GCA_964559065.1 uncultured Nitrospirales bacterium
GACCGAGAAATCTTGGCCTGTGCTTAAGATTTCTCGCTACGCTCGAAATGACAACGCTACGCTGCTGCCAAGAAAGTTCGTAGATTTTAGTCCTTTGAGCACCATAAATTCACAGTTTGCCAATCTAATCGTAAATGCCCTGGCGTGGAACTGGTACGAAGTACCTTTCTTCTACGAATCGCCGCCGAAGGCGGTGGGGGACTCGCAATGGCGGACTTGCATATCGGTGCTGTTTAAAAAGTCCGTGATTGTGTCGTTGCAATCATGCATCAGGGAGAATCCCCTGTGCGTTCGCGCGCAACCGGCCAATGCGGCGACGGAATCCGGGCTGTTTTCAAATAGGCTTCAAAACGCGCCACCACATCGGGATGTTGCGCCGCCACGTTGTCCTTCTCGCCAATGTCTTCTGCAAGGTTGTACAACTCCAGGGGGGAGTCAAGCCCGAAGCGAACGGCTTTCCAGTCGCCTCGACGGGCCGCCTGCTGGAATTGGCCACCACGACGGTGCATCTCCCAATAGACGGACCGGTCCGACAGATGCGGCGTTTTTCCCAGGATCGCCGGCAATACGTTGACGCCATCAACACGATCCGGCGCCGTTGCCCCCGCGAGCGCCGCCGCCGTGGGCAGAAAATCCGCGAAATACCAGATGGCATCGCTCACGACGCCTGCCGGAATCCTGCCCGGCCAACGCACAATCATCGGGCAGCGAATGCCGCCTTCATACACGGAGCCTTTCTTGTCGCGAAGCGGGCCGCAACTGTTGAAAAGCCCTTCCCAGCCCATTGCGGAGCCGTTGTCCGAGGTAAAGAAAACAATGGTCTTTTCATCCAGATGCAGTTCCTTGAGCAGGGCCATGGTCCGCCCGACATGCCCGTCCATGCGGGTGACCATGGCCGCGAAAATTTTCGCTTCTTCCGGCCAGGGCTTGTCGGCATAGGGTTCCAGGCTGGGAACTTCAAATTTTCTATGCGGGATCGTAGTCGGTACATACAGGAAAAACGGTCGGTCGCGGTGTTCGCGGATGAAATCCAAGCAAAAATCTGTAAACAGGTCGCAGGAGTAGGCGCCGCGCGCGCCGTCCAGGTTCGCCTCGATGACTTGGCGTTCTTTGTTGCGCCACAGATAGCCCGTGAAATAATCCGGGGCATGGTTTTGATTCAAATAGCCGAACCATTCATCAAACCCGTGGTCGTTGGGCAACCCTGTCGAACCCGGTTCGCCCAAGCCCCATTTCCCCGTGATGCCTGTCGCGTAGCCCGCCTGTTTCAAAACTTCCGCAACCGTGATGTCTTCCGGCGTCAGCGGAATCCGTCCCTCCTCGCCATCATGCGGCGGCGCATTCTCGCCGCTGTTGCCGCGCACCGTCGTGTGTCCAACATGCTGGCCCGTCATCAGCACATTCCTGCTCGGCGCGCATACCGGCGACCCGGCGTAGCACTGGGTGAAGCGCATCCCCTCCGCCGCCAGTCGATCAATATTCGGCGTCAGAATCTTTTCCTGCCCGTAGCAGCCCAGGTCGGCATAGCCCAGATCGTCCGCCATAATAAAAATTATGTTGGGCTTATCGGATGGATCGGGCGCCCGTCCAAATGTATTGCGTGATACTGCGGGAACCCCCAGCAGCAGGGCCGCCGCACCCATGAATTGCCGTCTGTCCAACTGATTGCGCATCGTTTTATCCAGTCTTATCGCCATCATCCCAAACCGATGGTTTCAGTTCCATGTGTTATAACCGCGAATGGACGCGAATGAACGCGAATGGTTTCATGTGTAAATGCCAATCGTTTCCACGTCAGTTTCGGGGAACCGAAATTGAGCAAGACGCCTACCGGTTTCCCCGTCGCCTTATGAACAGCATCGAGAAACCCCGAACCCAATTTGTTGGACATCTCAATAGCCGCCCCGACGATGGCGTAAACCTCGTCTTTCAAAAGCAATTCGCGTTCATTGGCGTTCATTCGCGGATTCTCCAATCCTCAGGAAATGAACCGGCGGATATTCCCTTTCCGGCGTGGGAAAAAACTTCTCTTCCCCTAATTCGGAGAAGAGAGGCTGTTCCTTTGTTCCCGCGAACGAAAGCCACTCTTTGAAGGAAAAGTCCCTTCACCTGATCTTCTCTAATGGGTTTGCGCATCCCTATCGTATCAAGAACTCTCCAAAACATTGTAGCAAAGCCTGTGGACAAGTCAACACGATAATTCGCTGAGGGCTGTTATGCGCGCAGACCTTGAATAAATCTTGCGTTTATGGCAGCGTCTTATATCGCAGCGCCGGAAGCATAATCATTGCCGGGCAAGCATCAGATTCGCATAGAGGAGGTTCCGCGCCATGAACACACGAAAGAAGTCGCGTTGTCTATCCCATGCTGTCCTGATGGTCGGGATGGCACTTTTGACGGTTCATGTCTTGCTGTTCGCGCTTGTTGACAGGGCGATGCAAGCCGATGCGCCCTCGGCCCTTACGGCTGCGGGCCATCCATCGGAGGGACCGCTCGATGTCTTCCTGGGGGAACCCTGTTTTGACAGGCAGATCATATTTGAAGGGGGCGAGGGGGTCCGTGAGCCTTATCTTGCCATCGCTGTGGACGGAACGCTTCTGGCGTTGCGCAACAAAGCGCATCATTTGCGGCGAAGCGAGGACGGAGGACAGACTTGGGGCGATATCATCGAAGTTCCCTTCGGCTATCTGGACACGAACATGATTGTTGATGAAAACACGGGCGACATTTTGACAGTGCGGTTGTGGGAGGAACGGGACCGGCTATGGCGCAGCAAGGACCACGGCAAGACCTGGCAGGAAGAAGACATTGTTTTGAAACCCAACGAGGTGATGAAATGGCTTGAACAGACCGGGCTGAAAACCCGAGGGACCAATGAGGGAAGCGCCACGGACAGCGGCAAGTATTTCATGCACGCCAATGCAAATGAAAGCGGCATCACCCTCAGGCATGGGAAACATCGGGGAAGGTTGTTGGCGACGGCGACGTTCCGCCCGCACGCCAAGGCGCATCCCTCGGACAGGGCGCCGGTGGACGTCATTTATAATTGCGCGGTCTATAGCGACGATGGCGGGGCAACCTGGCAGGTGAGCGGTTTTTTCCCCGAAGGCTACACAGAAGAGGGCGCGGTAGCCGAACTAAGCGATGGCCGTATTTACTATAACTCGCGCAGTTGCAAGGGCTTTTACGACAAAGCCCGCGCCCGGGAACTCGCGGACGACGAAAGATTGCGCCGCACGGCCTGGAGTTGTGACGGGGGGCAGACCTGGGAAAGCCTGGAAGTCAACCCGGTGCTGCCCGATGGCGGCGGGTATGACCGGGGCTACGGCATGAAGGCCGGCCTGACACGCCTGCCCGTGAAAGACCGGGATATCCTGATCTACAGCAATTCGGACACTGCGGGCGGCGCGCGGGAAAAGATGACGGTTTGGGCCAGTTTCGACGGCGCGAAGACGTGGCCGGTCAAACGACTGGTTT
>CAZLII010000564.1:0-3472 GCA_964559065.1 uncultured Nitrospirales bacterium
GCTGCCGAGGTCCGACATGGTGCCGCTGCCAAAATCCCACCAGCGATACCATTTCGGGCCGGGCACATATACTTCGTTGAAGGGACGCGCGGGCGCGGGACCCAGCCACAAATCCCAGTCAAGGCCCTCCGGCACGGGATGCGTCTCAGTCGGTCGTTCCTGAAGCAATACAATGTCATTGGCTTCGCGCGCCGCTTCCTCGTTGCCGTGCCAGCCCCAGGCGCGCGATACCCACACATGAACCTCGCTGACAGCGCCGACGGCGCCGGTCTGAATTAACTCGACTACCCGGCGGTAGTTGCTTTCCGCGTGAATCTGTGTTCCCATCTGCGTGGCTACGTTGGCTTTCGCCGCCGCCTCGCGAATGATGCGCGCTTCCAAGATGCCATGGGTCAGCGGTTTATCGCAATAGACGTGCTTGCCCAACTGCAGGGCCGGCAGGGTGGCAAAGGCATGCGTATGTTCGGTGGTGCTTACGACAACCGCGTCGAACTCCGCCGCATGATCGTAAACGCGCCGAAAATCCCTTTCTTTCCGGGCGTTGGGGAAATGACGCGCAATCCCCTCAAGATTTTTTTCGGAGACATCACATAACGCTGTGATGTTCTCAGAGGACACCCCGCCCAGGTTGCCCGATCCGCGCCCCCCGACACCGATAAGCGCGATATTCAGTTTGTCATTCAGATTTTGTGCGCGGACAATCGCCGGGAACCCGAATGCCGCCGCGCCCGCGGCCAGCATGGAAGTTCCAAAGAATGACCGGCGGGAAATGCTCCGACTCGCATTGGAATTCACTGAAGAATGTTTAGGCATGGATAGATTCCTTTCCTGTGACCTCTTTCAAGACCTTTTCAAAGTCGCTCCCATGGACAATAGCGTAGCAGAGATATCCTTTCGCGCCCAAATTGCGCGCATCGTCGGATATGCACATAAACTCAGGGCAACCGTTCACGGGAAAGCCATTATGGACCTCACGGAATGGTCCATTTCCAGTGATCAAATACGACAGTTTTTTGGTGCTGCTGCGGCGCAAGCGCAGTCGGCATCTTTGAATAGCCCCGATGTTTCGAAATCGCTGTCTGTATTGGTTGAAGTATGGTCTCGAATTTTGCTCAAATAACGCTCCGACGACTGTTCTTTCCATGATTTGGCGCCACAGCCTGCCGGACCAGTCAAGCGTCGCAGGACGAGTAATGTCCCGAAAAACCTGAGCAAGGCCGCCGTCAAGCGGGAAAGGAGTTCCATGACCCATCACAAAGTCGCCTCAGAAGGTTTTTACGGGTGGCGCATCGTTGCCCTGATGGCGTTCACGCTGTTTTTCACAGGGGGACACGGCTTATACACGTTCTCCGTTTACCTGCCCCGTCTCATCGAGACCCTCCAATGCGACGTTTTCTCGGCAAACATAGCGATTGCCCTGTGGGCGGTGGTGGTCGGCCTCGCCTCGCCGTTGGTCGGCGTGGCCATCCAGCGTTTTGGCGCACGCAAAGTCCTGATCACGGCCACTGCCGCCGCCGCCGCCATAGCCTTCCTCATGTCGCTCATAACGGCACTGTGGCATTTATACGTGATCATGACCATTGGCGGCGCGGTCGTGGCCGCATCCACGCTCGTCCCTGCTCAGACCATCATCACGATGTGGTTTCAGCAATACAGGGGTCGCGCCATGGCGCTCACTCTGATGGGTATAGGGTTTGGCGGTTTGGTATTGCCGCCCCTGACGTCTTTTTTCATAGCGCAGTTTGGCTGGCAGGGATCGTTCCGTATCATGGGCGTGATTTTCCTCGTCATCGTGCTCCCGCCGCTTGCGGCATTCCTGAGGAACCGCCCCGCTGATGTCGGCCAGATGCCTGACGGACTTTCCCCGAAGGACAGGGCAAGCACACATGTTCCAAGAGGCGTTTCCACGCACAGGGCAGTGCGCTCTGCAACGTTCTGGTTTCTCTCCGGCATTTATGTGCTTCAACTATTCGCCATCTCGGCCATCTCCGTTAACACCCAGGTATTCGCCGAAGGCCAGGGCTTTTCAATCATGGTTGCGCCCCTCTTCATGGCATTCGCCCTCGGCGTCACATTGCCCGCTCGTCTGATCACGGGAGTATTGCTCGACAAGTTCAATCCCAAGATGCTTATGGCCGTAACAGGCCTGTTTGTCGCTGCAAGCCCAATAGCGCTGCAGATATTCGTGGTAAGGCTCGGTTGGATTGATTTCCGCGCCATCGGCATCTTTGCCCTTCTGCAGGGCGGCGCAACCGCAATGAACGCCGTTGTCCTGCCTGTTCTGATAGGACGCTGCTTCGGCGACAGGGAATTCAGCAAGATCATGGGGCTGATAATGGTTGGGTTTGCATTGGGCATTCTGCTCGGACCCACATCGGCGGGGCGCATCTTCGATACCACAGGAAGCTATACGCTTGCGTTCTATCTATGCTCGGTGTGCGCGCTGTTGTCGGTAGTGTTGGCGTTGCTCCTCAAGCCCACTGCGCTCCACGCTGAATTCAAGGAAGCAGAAATGCCGCAAAAAGCGGCAGTATAAACAACATTCCGCCAGGAGCAAACGGGGCCGGGTGTCCCGGCGCAGCAGCATGGCGGTGCGCGTTCAGCCAGAAGTCCAATACGCCACGCCCACAGCATCAGCGCCAGCCGTGCCGATTGTGCCGGTATGGATCAACTCAACCACGCGGTGGTAATTGCTCCGATTCGTATGGGGGATGCTGAGGGATGTTTAGGCATGGATGTATCCTTTATCTTGCGTTTTTTGGGCCTCTCCAAGCCTGCTTCCATAGACGATAGGGCAAAAAAGATATCCCTTCGCGCCCAAACTGCGCACAAGTCAGGATATGCCTGCAGCGTCAGCAACACTCCGAGGTGCGGGTGAAACCGACCTGATCCGGTGATATTGCTTTGCCCAACCGACGACTAATGTCCGGGACCACACCAGAGTTTTCAGTAAATATGTGATATTACAACTGCGATAATGTCAATGAATGCAGAATAATCGTGCAAAAGAGAAGGCCGGGGCTACTCCTTGATAATCGCACGCTTCACGCCACAGATAAAGATTGCCTTGCTTCAGGATTTCCCGGTTTCACAGACAACACGGAAGCCGATGTCGTGAACCGCCTGCGAAGCATCGTAATGCAGTCGGAAGGCGGAGCGGGCGCGCCTGGGAATATCCAGCCAGGAACCGCCGCGGACCACTTTGCGCCTGCCGGAGGCGGCAGGCAGCGCGTAGAATTGGGTATTGCCGGGATAGGGGCCGTAATCTGAACGGGTCCATTCGGCCACGTTGCCGTGCATGTCATGCAGACCCCAGGGATTCAGCGCAAAGACGCCGCCGGGCGCGGCGACGCGCCATCCGTCATCAAAGCGGGTATCGGCGGGCCGCCACGGCGGCAACGCGGTGGGCACGTGGGGGTAGTAAACGGAGTAATGCGTCGCGTCGGACAGATTAGCAGTGCCGCTGAAATCG
>CAZLII010000565.1:0-3470 GCA_964559065.1 uncultured Nitrospirales bacterium
GGTGGGTGTAGCGTAGCGGAACCCACCGGGCTGGGGAATGCGGAATGCGGAGTGCGGAATACGGAATTGTAGGGTGGGTGTAGCGTAGCGGAACCCACCGGGCTGGGGAATGCGGAGTGCGGAAGGCGGAAGGGGAAAAGGAAGAGGTGCAAGAGGGGTGGGGCCAAATCAAAACAGAGTGAGCGTACCTCTTTCTTCAGCCGGAAACCTTTGCAAGACTGCCTGTCAGGACGGACTTAAAAGTCATCTTCGAAGAGAATGGTCGGCGCGCTTTCCGGGGTGCCGGCCTCGACGCGCGGCTGGGCGCTTTGCGCCAGGGGGCGCACCACGACGGCGTAGGTGAACCAGCCGAGCAGGAGCAGGGCGCAGATGGCGCCCCAGGCGATGAGTTCTTCGAGCCATCTGGAATGCTGACCGGAACTGAAGACGCGCCGGGCGCGAAAGGGGCCGGTTGCGCGGGCGCGGCGCAGTGCGCGGTACTGGTCAATGTAACGTTCCGGCGAAAGTTCGAGCAGTTGGCAGTAACTGTTGATGAAGCCCACGGCGTAGGTCTCCACCGGCAGGGCTTCAATGTTCCCGGCTTCAATCGCCTGCAAGTGCTGCAAGGGGACATGAATGTGCCGCTGCACGTCCAGGAGCGTCCACCCGCGTTCCTCGCGGCGGCTGCGCAACTCATCGCCCGGAAACTTCGCCGTGTTCATGCCACATCATCCTCCGGCGGCGCGCTCACGAGAATCTCGCGCGCCTTGCTGCCGATGTGAGGTCCCACGATGCCCCGCAACTCCATCATGTCAATGAGCCGGGCCGCCCTAGTGTACCCCACCCGCAACCTTCTTTGCACCATTGATATCGAGGCCTGCCCGGTTTCCAGAACCACTTGGACCGCCTCGTCGAACAGCGGATCGCTTTCGTCCGCCAATTCTTCCAGTTTCTCGCGCGTTTTCCCGAAATTTTCGATTTCGTCGCGGTATTGCGGCGGCGCCTGCGTCTTGAGATAGGCGACCAGCGCGTTCATCTCGCGGTCGCTGACAAAGGCGCCCTGGATGCGCGTCGGCTTGGACTGGCCCGCCGGCAGATACAGCATGTCGCCCAAGCCCACCAGGCGCTCCGCGCCGATCTCGTCCAGGATGCAGCGCGAATCCACGCGCGAGGAGACCTGGAACGACATGCGCGCGGGGAAGTTCGCCTTGATCACGCCTGTGAGCACGTCCACCGAGGGCCGCTGCGTGGCGATGATGAGGTGGATGCCCACAGCGCGCGCCAGTTGCGCCAGGCGGCCGATGGCGTCCTCGACCTCCGCACGCGCCAGCATCATCAGGTCGGCCAGTTCGTCAATCACGCAGATGATGTAGGGCAGCCGCCGCACCAGGTGCAGCGAGCGGCCCGCCCCGCCCTCGTCCGGCTCCACTTCGATCTCGCCGTTCTCCACGCTCTGGTTATATACTTCAATATTACGCACGCGCAACTCGGCGAAGAGCCGGTAGCGTTCCTCCATCTCGCTGATCAGCCAGTTCAACGAGGTGGACGCCTTGCGCGGATCGGTGACGACAGGCGTGATGAGGTGTGGGATATCGTTGAAGATGGACAACTCGACCATCTTCGGGTCCACCAGCATGAGTTGCAATTCGTCAGGCGTGTGGCGGAAGAGCAGCCCGGCCAGCAATGACTTGACGCAGACGGTCTTGCCCGCGCCGGTCGCGCCTGCGACCAGCAGATGCGGCATGGCGGCGAGGTCTGCGATCTTCACCTCGCCCGCGATGTCCTTGCCGAGCGGGAGATTCAGTTTGCCCTTGCCGCGCGCGAACGCCGCGCTTTCCAGCAACTCGCGGATGAGCACCGGGTCGCGCTCGATGTTGGGCACTTCGATGCCGACGCGGCCCTTGCCGGGGATCGGCGCTTCCACGCGCACGCGGTGCGCTTTCAGCGCCAGCGCGATGTCGTCGGCCAGCGCGAGGAAGCGGCTGACCTTGATACCGGGGGCCGGCTCCAGTTCGTAGCGCGTGATGGTGGGGCCGCGGGTCACGTCGGTGACGCGCGCCTCGATGCCGAAGGTTTGCAGCGTTTCCTCAAGCAGGGCGCTTGTCGCGCGCAGTTGCTCGCCAAGGTTGCTGACCACTTTCGGCGCAGGCCGGTCGAACAATTCGATCGAGGGCTTCGTGTACTGCTTGGGATACTCGTAATCCGGCGGGAGTTCGTCGAAGGTCTCGACCTTGCGGCGCGGCTTGCGCGGCCTGCGCCGCAACTCCGCGTCATCGCGCGCCGCGTTTTCGATGGTCGCGCCGCTTGTTTCCTGCGCCGTTGGGGCGTCCCAATCCGTCGGGGCGGCGGGCGGCGGCGCTTCCTCATCCATCGTCGCGAAGACGCGGGCTTCCCGGCGTTTCGGCGTTACGCCCGCCTCATCCAGCGCAGGCACTGCGTCAAACGGCAACTCCATTGGCATGGGACGCCGCGCGGGGAGCGCTTCGGGGGGTGCGGTGCGCGTGTTGCGTGGCGCGGGGCGTTCGGGTTCCGCAAGCGCGGCGGCGGCTTCCGTGTGATTGCGCACGACCAGTTCTTTGCGACGTCGCGAGCGCCGCAGTTCCCCGGCCTCGTCATCCTCTTCATCGTCGGCATAACGGTCCGGGACATTGATCCACCTGTCCCACGCCGCAACCGCAAATCGGGCCGCCGCATAAAAGAGCGCAAGATTTCCCCTGAATAAATGGATCAGCAGTTTATTGGTGACAACCAGCACGTGCACGAACAGGAAATCCGTGGCCAAGAGCAGGCCGATGATGAACAGCGTGACGCCGATCACGTTCGCGCCGATCACGCCGAAATACGGTACGAATATGCGGTCAGCCAGAAATGCGCCGAACGCCCCCCCGGCCTGCGTGTTGGAAAGCCCGGCGGATACGTCAATCTGGAGAAGTCCCGCGAGTGATCCCGTCAGCAGGATAAGACCAATCAGCCGCGTCGGCAGCCGGTCCAGCGGGCGATGCGTGAAGAGCATCAGCCCCCAGATGAAGATGAGCGCATAAAGCGCGTGCGCCGCGTCTCCCATCAGAATGGCGAGTACGCCCGCCGTGATGGCGCCGGGACGCCCCAAGAGATTGGGCGTCTCTGTCATGCCGTCCAGATAGCGGCGCGCCCCCCCCTCCATCTGATAACCGTCGGTCACCAGTGCCAGAAAAAGCAAGGTGCTTAGCCCCAACAGGATGACGCCGGCAATTTCGCAACGGCGCTCTATGGGCATCTTGCCGCTCTTGTTCACTGGTTACAACTCCCGTCGCATAGCCATACTCCCAAGCATTATCGTAACAGAGATCGCCCCCAGATGCAACTAGATCTTGTGTTCAATTTTGGACTGACGCAAAATGTTGATGTGCGATTTTTCTGCCGACGCAACACGCTGTGGTGCGACGCACAAAAGAAACCCAACACTACCACCCATAGATTTGCCCGGCGTTTCCCGCATCGCCTATTGAATT
>CAZLII010000566.1:0-3463 GCA_964559065.1 uncultured Nitrospirales bacterium
ACCTGGTCTGTCTGCGATTCCCCTCCTTGCTGGGCCACCTCGCGCCGTTCCTCTCGCCGCTGGAAGCGGCGCGGGAAAACCTGACAGCCCCCCACGTGGCCTTTGTCCCCGCGTGTCCCGCGCATGCGAGTATTCTCCGGGACCCCAGCGTCATGTCCCGGGTTGACCTGATTTCCCCTTCCGCGCTCACGGAGGCCGTCCGGCCCGCGTTGCGCCGCGCGCATCAGGAATCGCCCGCGCCCCATGTCTCGTCCACGAACGATGTGCTGGAGGTATGGGGCATCCACCGGGTCGCGGCGTTTCTGGACCGCACGGAGAACGGCCTGATGCAGGACTGCGGCGTGGTGGAATTGTATGCCTGCGAGCAGGGTTGTTTTGGCGCGCCGGTCTGGCGCGCGGACCCCTTTGCCGCGCGCCGCCGCTTCGAGCGCATGCCGCCGGAAATCTTTGCTTCCCCACAGACGCCGCGCGCCGCCGCCGTCCGGCGCATCGCCGATATACTCCCGCGCGGCGGCGTCCGCCTCGATCCCGACATGCGCCAGGCGATGCAGAAACTGGCGCAAATTGACGCCATCAGCAAGACCCTGCCCGGCCGCGATTGCGGTGTCTGCGGCGCGCCCGCCTGCGCCGCCCTCGCCGAGGATATCGTCATGGGCAAGGCCGCCCTTGACGACTGCCCCTACCGCCGGTAGCCGCAGCGCAACTGCGGAGCGGCATGCCGGTATTGCGTCGGCGGGACTTCGCGCGGCAGCATCTCACAATTCTCTAAATAAACTAGAAAACTGAAAATTCCTCTTGACAAAACAGCGCAAAAGGAATATCGTAACTTATTGAGACTGTGGGATAACAAGGCAGAATAAAAGGAAAAAGAGTCAAATCCCCGCCACGGCGTCATGGGCATGATGTATCGGCCGTGGACAAGGAAGGCCATCCCGAGAAACAGGAATCTGGGTGTATTGAACGGGGGACCCTCCGCCACCAGGTAATTGTCCGCGTGAAAAATCGCGGCGATTTGTCAAATCCGTGCGGACGTCTGCGGGGGAACAAAGGGGTCGAATCCGGCCCGCGTGGGAGGATATTGTCATGAAGGGTGCGACGTTTTCTTTCCAGTGGCGCATGTGGACCGCCGTTTTCCTGGGGCTTGTCGTTGCGACGACGACAACAGGGCAGGGTGTTAATTTCAGCGTGAAATCGGGCGCGCAGGGTCTGCCGGGCACAGGTGTTGCGGCACAGGCCGCAACGGAATCACCCTCCAATGATGTGTTTATTGGCGGCGGCTGCATCAATCATGTTCGTCTGCTGCACACCCTGTTGGGCTTGCTTCTGGGGGATGACATTGACGCCCTGTGCTATCAGTTCGCCCCGTTCATTGTGGACATCGCCGGCATAGAGGGGGACCCGGGTTGGGTCACCATTGATGGCATGCCCATCTTCTGGCATTTCTCGGTGGACCCCATGGCGAGCGGCCGGGCACTCTCCGCCGTGAATAATGAAGTGACGACAGGGACAATGACCTGCGGCATTGCCGCGAATCCCAACGAAGCCCACGGCGACTATTTCTACTCGGCGTTGGGGATGATAGGCGGAAATGTGCTGGGCGCGGATGAAACCACGCTGGGATTGCAGATTCAGGGCATGGTGTTTCCGCATCAACATGACGATCTCAATGCGCTGGACCTGAATGCCGCGTTGATAGACCGGCTGTCTGATGATCCGCCGCAATTTCTGCAGCCGGGCGACCTCTACTTCTCTTTGGCTGCCGGGTCGCCGTCGTTGATGCTTGTTGCAGGTGTGACGGAGGACGATATATTGACGCCCAACGGCACGGGAGGTTTCCAGGTGTTTATGCCGGGCGTTGCCTTGGGCATACTTCCAGGATCCGACCTGGATGCGCTGTTCTTTGACGGGGCCGGCGTGCCCTTCTTTTCCGTCAAGATCCCGATGGTTACAGCGGGACCCTTCCCCGACGCCAATCCCGGCGACATTCTGGTTCCCGATGGCATGTGTTTTCCGCCGGATGGCATTGCGGATGAGTTGATTCCCGCGCGGGACCTGGGCTTGTTGGACATGGATGCCAAGACCCGTTCCGGCATCCCGCGTATTCCCGACGGACAGGACGATAATCTTGACGCCTTGGACGCCGAACCCGTGCCCATTATTGACCCTCAGGAACCCGAACCGGTGAGAGATTTGGCGTTGCCTGAAAATGGCGGTGAAGGTGAAGGCGAAGGGGAGGGCGAAGGCGAGGGTGAAGGGGAAGGCGAGGGCGAAGGTGAAGGCGAGGGCGAAGGGGAAGGCGAGGGCGAAGGTGAAGGGGAAGGTGAGGGTGAAGGTGAAGAAGAAGGCGAAGGCATCAACATTACGGTTCAAGGAGGGGCGATTGGGCTTCCGGGTACGGATATTAACAGCCCGGCAGACGGGGACATTGACCCATGGAACGATGTGTACAAGGCCGGCGGATGCACCAACCTCATGCGGCTGCGCCACCAGTTGCTCGGTTTGCAGCCGATGGACGACATCAATGCCATCTCCTATCCTACGAGCAAAATCGGGGTCTTCATCATTGAAGATGGGTTCTTCGATGATCTCATGCGCCCCATTTTCTGGCACTTCTCGGTGGACCAGGCCACCCAGGGCGTGCCCGGTTCGGCAGTCAACAACGAAGTGACCGTTGGCACTGCGACCTGCAGCGTTCCGGTGGGGCCGCTTCCTGAAGCGCATGGAGACATCTTTGTCACCTCGTGGGGCAATGTCGGCTCAAACGCGATGGCGGCCGATGAGGCGGAACTGGGGCTTCTGGTGCTTCCGCCCAATGACAACCTGAATGGTCTGGACCTGCGCGCGCCATTGATAGACCGTCTTTCAGAAGGGATTTTCCTGCAACCGGGCGACCTGTTTTTCTCGTTGGCTGCCGGTTCGCCGTCGTTGCCGCTGGCAGGCGCCACGGCTGCGGATATTCTCACGCCGGACGGCAACGGTTTCTTCCGGGTGGCGATGGCCGCAGATGGGCTTGCCGTCGCTGGCGACCACATCACGCTGGGCATTCCACCCGACAACGATCTCGATGCGCTCTATGTGGACAAGAATGGTATGCCGTTTTTCTCGGTGACGTTTCCGATTCCAAACCCAAATATCCCGAACCCGCCTGCCGATCCAGCCGATGTGCTTGTGCCCGACGGTGTCGTTGCATGGCAGGCGCTCCCGGATGGGGTGGCGGATGTGGTGATTTTTGCCGGCATGTTGGGATTGCAGCCGGGAATTGACAATCTGAATGCGCTGGATGCCGCGCTTGGTGTTGTCGGCGCCGTCGCAACTCCTTCTGACGGCGAAGACCAAGCGGTCGCCGCTGAGGGTGAGGGCGAAGGCGAAGGTGAGGGAGAAGGCGAGGGTGAGGGCGAGGGCGAAGGAGAAGGCGAGGGCGAAGGTGAAGGCGAGGGCGAAGGTGAAGGCGAGGGCGAAGGCG
>CAZLII010000567.1:0-3455 GCA_964559065.1 uncultured Nitrospirales bacterium
GGCATTTCCGTCGCATTGATGGGGGTGTCTTGGGCGCAAGTCGCGACAAGTTATTCGCCGGTTGCGCTGACGGAGGACTTCAATGCGGTCAAGGCGCGCATGGCGGCCGCGAAATCCGAGATTATGAACCGGCAAATGGACCTTCTGCACGAGCGGTACGATATGAGCGATCGCCCGATGGCGGGAGAGACCATGACCCGGGGGAAGCCCATCCAGGAGGGCGTTCGCGTGAAGTTGCCGGAAGGGACGACCTGGCAGGCGCTGGCGAACATGACGCCGGAACAGGTCAAGGCAAAGGGGCTGTGGCCGAAAGGTTTCCTGCCCCTGCCACATCCCAACCACCCGGAAGGGGGTATGGTCTTCCCGCAATTTCACATAGATGAGATCAACCGGCAGGAAGGGCGCGACCTCACCCGTTTTGATCTTGATCTTGACCTGCCGGACCATCTCCTGCCGGAATATCCGCCCGCGATTTTTCTGACGACACGCGTGGACCTGGGTGATGTGTCCCAAGGCAAAGTCGTCACCATCATGAACTATTACGAACTGTTCAACGGCATCCTGAACCCGAAGCAACTCGAAGGGCTTCGCCTGCTGGTGACCCCGTTTCCCCAGCAACAGTTCAACCAAACAGAGGACCGGCGTTCCGCGTTGCCCAGCCGGGGCGTGACCTGTTTTGACTGTCACGTCAACGGCCACTCCAATGCAGCGACGCACCTGGTGGGCGATATTCGTCCGCAGGAATTGCGTCACCGCCTGGATATTCCGCCGTTGCGGGGGGTGAACATCCAGCGTCTGTTCGGATCGCAGCGCGCGCTGAAATCCATCGAGGACTTCACAGAATTTGAGCAGCGCGCCGCTTATTTCGACGGGGACCCGGTCATCGCGACCAAGAAGGGTGTCAACATTCTCGAACGGGGCAGCCAGGCGCATTTCATGGCGGAGTTCCAGTCCATACTGGATTTCCCGCCCGCGCCGAAACTGGACATTTACGGAAAACTTGATCCGAAACTGGCGACAGAACAGGAACTGCAGGGTCAGGCATTGTTTTTCGGAAAGGCGCAGTGCGCCGTATGCCACCCCGCCCCCTATTACACCGACAACCTGATGCACAACCTGAAAGCGGAGCGGTTCTTCGAAGAGCAAATGGTGAACGGCCGCAAGGCCAGCGCCGACGGCCCCATCAAAACGTTCCCGTTGCGCGGGATCAAGGAATCGCCGCCGTATCTGCATGACGGCCGGCTATTGACGCTTGCCGACACGGTCGAGTTCTTCAATCTTATCCAGGAATTGAAACTCAGCGAACGGGAGAAGCAGGACCTGGTGGCGTTCATGCTCTGTCTGTAAAGGGCGTCACGAGCGAAGACACAGAACATTCCAGCAGGCCGTCACGGATGATGTCGTGGCGGCCTGCTTCATTTCGCAAGCGCATAAAATCACGCAAGCGTCGCGGCATTCAGTAAACCAACCTGACAATCGGCTGGGGGGAGGCATCTTTTTCTCATGACATCTTCTGGCCAAGAGATGCGCCACTCAGCCGACTCCTTGCGCTGAAGTACAGGGCAGTTTGGCGTGAGTGTTCGCGATTGCGAATGCTAATGTCTCTGGTATAGTCTGGTGGAGCGATTGTAAGCAATGGTCTGTTTTTCTGGGTGGACGGGGGATGCAGCGCAGCCTCTCGTCATTGCTGGGAGAAAGGAGATTTTCACGATGAGCATGCGGGAACAGAGTGCAAACAAACCTTGTTGCGCGGCGGGATGTTGCACGCTTGGACGGCGTGATTTTCTGGCCGGACTGGGCGCCCTTGGTGGAGCGGCGCTGGCGACGCACCTCGGCTTTTTCAATGTCGCCGTGGCGGCGGAGGCGGGCCTTACGGCGAAGGCCGGCAAGGCCGGGACACCGCGTTTCCATGTGGCGTTCAGCCGGCAGGCGATGGACAAGTATTGGATGGGATGGCCTGGAGCGGCCTATGACCTTGCGGCAAGCCAGCGCCGTTACACGGAAGTGCTGGAGGCGGCAGCCAAAGAACTCGGCGTGGCGGTGGACTTCACCGTGGACCCGCTGTCGGACGATGCGGCGACGGACGCCTTTGCGGCAAAAGCGGCGGCGGAATCCTCAGACGGCGCCATCCTGGTGGTGATGGGATTGCATCCCGATGGATGGCATCAGGTGAACCGCTTTCTGGAACTGCGCGGGGAACTGCCGACAATCGTGTATGCGCCCCAAGGCACGCAATTCACCCCTGTGTTGCAGCCGTATCGCACGATGAAGCGGATGTTTGTTGGCGCGACACAGGATGTGGAATGGCTGGGAACGGCGCTGCACATGCTGCACACGGTCCGAAGGATGGCGGACACCCGCATTGCGGTGATACGCGGCACGGAGGAATCGGAGCAGGTGCTTGAGCCGTTGGGCACGACGCTGCACCATATCCCGCTGGAGCGTTTTGCGGAAGCCTATGACGCCACGGCGAACACGGACGCCGCGCGGGGCATTGCGGACGTGTACCGGAAGCAGGCCAAAGGCATTGTGGAGCCGTCGGGCGACGACATCCTGGAGGCCGCCCGCACCTATGTGGCGAATCGCCGCGTCATGGAAGCGAGCGGTTGCCACGCGGTGACGATGGACTGCCTGGGGCTGGTGGCCCAGCGCCGCACCCCGCCGCCGTGCATGGCCTATATGCAGTTGCTGAACGAGGGCACCTGCGGCGCGTGTGAAAGCGACGTTACGGCGACGCTCTCGCTGCTGTTGAGCAGTTATCTTCTGAACCGCCCGGCGTTCCTGCACAACCCCTCCCCCAACACCGTGCGCAACACGTACATGGGAGCGCATTGCACCGCGCCGACCAAAATGGACGGTTTTGACGCCGCCGATTCGGAATACGTCCTGCGATCACATCACGAATCGGATATCGGCGTCGCGCCGCAGGTGCTTTTGCGCGAAGGCCAGGGGGTGACGATGATGAAGTTCATCCATCCCGGCGAATTGATGGCATGCACGGGAACGCTGCTGCGCAACATCGAAACCCGTCCGGATGACGGGGTGGGCGGCTGCCGCACGGCCTTTGAGATGGCGGTGGACGATGTGGCCGATTCCCGCGACATCCGCGGCCACCACAACGTGCTGCTCTACGGCAAGCACATGCCCATGCTGAAGGCCTATTGCCAACTCAGCGGACTGGACATCAGCCGCATTGACGGCGCGCCCGCGTAGCGCTGTCGGAGCGTCCTCCGGCACCTTAAGAACGAGCGGGGGAACCGCTTGCATGGGAGTGCAGGTCCGAACAAACGCGGCGCGGTTCCCCGGCAATAAACCCGGGCGATCCTTGCGGCGCGCCTCAGGGTTCCTTCATATGGGGATAATGATAATCTGTTGGCGGGATGAAGGTTTCCTTCACGGTGCGCGGCGAACTCCAGCGTTCCAGGTTGAGCCAGGAGCCGGCCTTGTCGTTGGTC
>CAZLII010000568.1:0-3452 GCA_964559065.1 uncultured Nitrospirales bacterium
CGTCGTCTTGCTTGCGGCGAAGGTGTCATAACTCGCGTAGGAGGGCAGGCCAATCGCGCCGCCCGTAAGCGCCAGAATCATGGCATGGACGGTGTTCCGCGCTCCCATGCTGGTGCCAATCATCGCGGGAAGCAAGGTCCCGATCAGGTCCAGCGCGTAGAACGCCGGGTCCATCCCCGCCAGGAAGGCAACGTCGGCGTCAAATGTTGCCTTGTTGTGCAGGAAACCCGCGAGGGTGTCGGCATGCTCTGGATACCCCGGATTGCACAGGACATACTCGACCAGCGCCATCTGATACGAATCCGGCAATCCGTCACCGGGGCATGGATAAGGAGGCGCCAGGAACTGGCCCAAGTTTTCAATGTCCCAATTGTTCCAGCCGGTCATGCCGCACATTGCTGCCAGCATGTCGGTGACAGCGGATGCTTCCGCCGACAGCAGGATGACAAACAACTCGCCCTGCTGATCAAGGATGCCTTCATAGGCACACGGCTCTTCGCCTTCGCCCTCGCCTTCTCCCTCACCTTCGCCCTCGCCTTCACCTTCGCCTTCACCTTCGCCCTCACCTTCCCCTTCGGCTACGCCCAAGCACTCGGGGTGACCGCAGAGGAATGGCTCAAAGGTATCCGGAACGCCATTGCTGTTGGCGTCGGCGAAGGTGCCGGCAACTTCGATAATGCCCCGCCGGTTGCTGACGCCGGCATCATTCCAAAGGCCGTCGCCGGAGCGAATTTGAGCCCAATTCTCGGCACCGCCGGAATTGTTCGGTTCGCCGCTTCGCCAGTTGGCGTAGAGGCCGCCCACCGCGCTGCCGCCCGCGTCGCCCTGCCAGAACTGCTCGCCGGTGGAAATCCACCGCCAAACGCCTTCTTCCGCCTGGTCAGTGCCGCCGATCCAGGCGGTGCCCACCCGGCTGGCGATGCTCCAGGCAAGAGCGTTCTCGTCCGCGTTGCTGATCTTCATCAGGTTCGAGGGATAGGGCGTGCCGCCGATGGTGAGCGCCTGTGCGTAGGCCTGGGCATCCGTCCACGTCATTTCCGTGGGGGTGACCAGATACACCTTCTGGGTGGCCGGCACGTATTGGAAATGAACCCCGGGAATCAGGCAGGTGTCGTTGTCTCCCGCGCAGGACCCCGGCCCTGTGGCGCTGCGCGTAATGCTGGGATTGCTCACCGCCGCCAGCCACGCAGCCCGGTCCATGCACTGGCCGTAGTATTCCCGGACGTTGTTCACCCCGTCGCCATCGAAATCCCCGCACCACGACAAGGTGGCGGGCTGCAGGTTATAGAGCGCAAGATTCGGCGCGCCGCCGGCCCACCCGGAACCATAGTCCCGCATCTCATAGATCGTTTCGGCTGCAATGCCCACCGAACCCTCAAACACGTTGGGTTCGCGCGAATAAGAACCGTCGCCCAAGAGCATGTAGCCCGCCATCACGAACTTCAGCGGCGGCACCAGCGACCCCGCCAAGCCGCCCAAATCAGTTTCCAACCGCGTCACATTGGCCTTGAAGGCCTCATGCACCGTGTCATGCTGTGGATGGCCCGTGTCCAGGCAGATCGCCTTGATGAGCGCGAGTTCATCCACATCCAGCATGAAGTTGCCGTTGTTGTCGGCAATCGCGGGGTCCAGGAAGGCATACGGATAGCCGCCCACCAGTGCGATGTACCTGTTGGCCAACTGATACATCCACGTGTCGAAATCCACGGTGGACGCCGTCGCCACACCCGACCACGTGTAGTTTGCCGGCGCATCCGCGTAACCTGTCATGGGCAGCGCCAAAAGCGCTGCCGCCACAATCAACCATACACCATGTCGCTTCATGATACACTCCTTCCCTTGTCTCTTAAGGTTAAGACCAACACAATTCTGAAACCTCATTGCCTCGCTCTCAAACTGCATCCGTATCAGGCAATATACTACATCCTCAGCCGCTTCACGCCACGCTTGCCGCAGCCCCGGCGCAGTCCGTTGCCTCTCGTGACTTGCCCCGCCACAAGGCGGACGCCCCGTCACGTTCACTCGCACCTATAGCCTAGCGTACTTCTCATCGCTTGTCAAGACCTTTTTCAAAAAAATTTTCCATAATTATCTTGGCGATGGGGGAATGCTCAGCGGCATCAGAATCGGTTTGCAGGCCGTCGCAGACAGCGCTGCGATGATCCGATCTGATAAATATGATATTTTTTATTAATTGTGTTTCCGAACACAAGAATTGTGTTCGAGAACACAAAAAAATCCATTGACTAAGCGTCAGTCACGTGCTAGGGTAAAGGTGGAAATGCTGAGGCATGGTGCTTCAGCGGGAGGCAATGGGCAGGCGCGGTGATCGCGTTCAACGATGGAGGATATTGCGCGACAATAAAGACCAGGGGCCTTTAAGGAGATGCAATCAGGGCATGTTTTTGGACTCTTTAGTCACAACTTATGTAACACGCAGGAGGAATGATGTTATGAGAAAAAGAGGCTTTACATTGATCGAACTGCTGGTGGTGATCGCCATTATCGGGATTCTGGCGGCGATCCTGCTGCCGGCGCTGGCGCGCGCCCGCGAAGCGGCGCGCCGTTCGAGTTGCCAGAACAACCTGAAACAGATCGGGTTGTCGTTGAAGATGTATTCGAATGAATCGCCGGGACAGAAGTTTCCGCCGAACAAGTATGGCAGGGACCCGAATGTCAATGGCGTCTGCACCAGAACGGATGTTGACTTCATGTGGTATGGCCCGACGATGTACCCGGAGTATTTGTCGGACTTGGCCACCAACATCTGCCCGTCGGACAACGACGGTGTGAGCGGTTACAATGCCGGCACGTGGAGCATGGGCGGCACCGGCGACCCGGACATGACTCCCGATCCCTGTCGCGTGGGCAGTCGTTCCTACGTTTATCTCGGATGGGCGCTCAACGAAGAGTTCTACATGGTCGCAGGCGTGGACAAGAATGATCCGTCCATGCCGGTGAGCCCTGCGGCGTTGGGTTCCTACATTGACGTTGGCTTCGCCGAGTTTCTGTACGGCGTGATCGAAGAAGTTGGGGGCGCGCCAGATGTGCCTACTGCCGGGCGGGAAATGGACAAGGACCGGAGTTTCCTGCACTATACATTGAACCGCGAAATGAATGTGTACCGCTTGCGCGAGGGCATCGAGCGGTTCTTTATCACGGACATCAACAATCCGGCGGCCAGTGCCAGAGCGCAAAGCGAGTTGGCGGTGCAGTTCGACATCTTGGACACGGACACTTCCGACTTCAACCACGTGCCCGGCGGCTGCAACGTGCTGTTTATGGACGGCCATGTGGAGTGGCAGCGCTATCCGTCCGACCATCCCACCACCCGGGGCTTCGCCATCCTGGTGTGGCTTGCTGATAATCTATAACCCAGGTTTTTTCGATTGTCGGAGCCATGTGCGCGCCGCATCGGGGTCAACCCCCAGATGCGGCGCGTGTTGTTTCGC
>CAZLII010000569.1:0-3452 GCA_964559065.1 uncultured Nitrospirales bacterium
GGCTCGCCCTGCCACGGCACTTCCGTTTTTCCCCGGGCGAGAATCTTCTTGCGGACATCGGTTTCGATCATGGCGCGCCTCCCTGTTGCCCCGAAAAAACAGCATCGGGGGCGGCAACCCGTCCCCGATGGGTAGCATAGCACACGCGACCGTTGGCCGCGAAGATGGCGGTGTTCAGCGCGAGAGCGCCTGGTATTTCTTCAGCGGCCCGATGTTCAGATCGCGCACTTCCTGGATGTTGTCCACGATCTTTTTCACCGCAGCCGCAATCAGGTCCATATCTTCTTTCGTGTTCATCAGCGCGACATGGTGCACCGCGACGCCCGAGCGCCCGTTGGCGTCTTCGCAGACCGGCAACTTGAAGCGCCGGGGATTGATCGCCTTCCAGTACTCGCCGTTCAACTTGTGGCGCACTTTCGTTTGCGGCTTGTACAACCCGCAGTTATTGAGCGGGTCATAGGGGATTTCCCACGCATCGCCGGTGTTCAGTTCGGCGTTGAGCGCGGCGCAGAACTGCGTGTTGATGACGCCCAGTTCCCTGGGGGCCAGGCGGAAGGTGAAATTGAAGTAACTTTGCTGGGTCACCTGCTTGCGGCGGCGCATCGGCAAAATGCCCGGAATCTCCGCCAGTTGCGCGTTAAGATATTGCGCGTTGGCGTCGCGCAGTTTCACCTGCCGGTCAAGTCGGCTCAATCCGCCCAGCAACAGCGCCGCCTGCCATTCCGTCAGCCGGAAATTGCCGGATTGCAGCGTGGTCTCCATGCCCACCGCCTTGTTCAGGCCGAAGACCGGCGGATCGGCGGGATAGGAGCGGCCGCAGTTGCGCAGGCTGTAAATCTTGTAGAAGAGTTCTTTCGTCTTGCACATGTTGAATCCGCCCTCGCCGCACGAGAGGACCTTGGATTCCTGGAAACTCCACGAACTGACATCACCGAAGGAACCGACACCCCTGCCTCTCCAGAAAGCGCCATGCTGATGCGCGCAGTCTTCAATCAGGTACAGGTTGTGCTTCCTGCAGATGCGCTGCAGGCGGTCCAGGTCTGTCATGCAGCCATAGAGATGGACGACGATGACCGCCTTGGTGCGTTTCGTGATGGCCGCCTCGACGGCATCGAGATCCAGGTTCCAGGTGTCCGGTTCCACATCCACCAGCACGGGCACGGCATTCACATCCACACACGCGGCGGCGGTCGCCTGCCAGGTCATGCCCGGTACAATCACCTCGTCATACGCGCCGATGCCCAAGGCCTCCAGCGCCATCTGGATGCCGACGGTGCCGTTGGCGCAGCACAGGCCGTACTTCGCCGTCTGGTATTTTGTGAAGGCCTCCGCAAAGCGCCACTCGACCGGCCCGTCAAAAGACCACCGGTTCGACCGCGTGATCTTCGCCACCAGTTGCGCGTCTTTCTCATCGCTGATGGGCCACTTCGCCCATTTCTTGTTCCTGCCACAGAGCGGTTTGCCGCCGCAAATTGCAAGTTTCGCCATAGCACTGCTCCTTTATTGATTGGCTCCCGAAATATGCCGGCGCGCCCGGCCCGGAGATATATCAAAGCGCCGGGGGAAAGCATACCGCGCCGCGCTCCGGCAGTTCAATAACCGCCGCCGACCGGCTTTCTCCAGCGACATTGGCCCGACTGCTGGAAAATGCTACAATACTTGTGACGTTCGGTCGCGGCGCGTTGAACGCCCGCCGCACAGGCCGAGAGGAGAGGTTGCGATGCCGACCTACGAGTATCATGCAATTCGGGCCGAAGGCGACGACGAGAAGTCTTTTGTGGGCGGCGTGGTCGTGGCGAAGGACCGGCATGACGCGAAGCAGAAACTGAGGGATCAAGGCCTGAAAGCCACCATGCTGAAGCAGGCGCGCGGCGTCATGGCGGTCATCAAGTGGCTGGACGCGGATATCCGCTGATGCGCTCCGGGTGCTGCGGTTCCGCTACAACCACCGCGGGGCAGTCCCCGCCTGCGTTTCGCCCCCAACCCAAAGGATAGTATAGAATCGCCGCATGAAAGTCGTGTTTGTCATTCCCGTCTTCAACGAATGCAAAACGGTGGAAACGCTCGCGGAGGGCATCGCGCGGCACGCGCAGGGGATTGATCACCGCATCCTCTTCGTGGATGACGGCAGCACCGATGGGTCATCGGAAATTCTATCCCGCCTGTGTGAACGCTCCGATACGATTGGTCTCATCAAACTCAAGCGCAATTGCGGGAAGAGCCACGCGTTGGCGGCGGGTTTCTCCCGTGCCGAAGGCGACATCGCGGTGATGATGGATGCCGATCTCCAGGACGACCCGGAGGAAATTCCGCGCATGCTCGCCAAACTCGATGAAGGCTACGACCTGGTCTGCGGCTGGAAGCAAACGCGCAATGATCCCTGGCACAAGACCATCCCCTCCAGGATTTACAACTGGGCGGTGTCGCACGCGTTCGGCCTCTCGTTGCACGACATCAACACGGGCTTCAAGGCGATGCGCATGGAAGCGGCCAAACGCCTGCCGCTCGTGGGCGACATGCACCGGATGATCGCGGTGTTCGCGGCGGGCATGGGCTACCGCGTCACGGAGATTCCCGTGGTGCACCACCCGCGCCGATTCGGTCGTTCCAAGTACGGCTTCAGCAGATTCTACGGCGGCGCGGCGGACGCCATGGCCGTGTGGCTGATGCGCGGCGACGTGAAGCGTTACGGCCAGTGGCTGGACCGCATCAAGATGGTCGTCGGCGCGTTCTGCCTCGTGGCGGCTGCAGGCGCCATCGCCGCCGCTCTCTCGCGGCATCCGCTCATCGCGCTGGGCTGTGCGCTCGTGTCTGCGGGGTGCGCCGGGATCATGGCCTGCAATGAAAGCATTCTTACCCGCCTCCGCAGGCGTCCGCTTTCCGCCGCCGATATTGACGCCTCCATCGAATCGGCGACTATCCGGTAGCGCAGGCGGCCCGCCAGCATAGGCGGGAGGCGAGAGGCGGGAGGCGAGAGGCGAGAGGTTTGCATTTTGGGGTTGTGTGGTTGCTTTTGGGGTTCGTATACCAGCAGTCACTTCACGTCTCGTGTGTGCCCCCACTGTCCTTACTGTCTCTGCGGTCCTTTTTGTCCTTTTCGTCCTTCTTACCGATGGAGCGACTGCGCTATGATGCCGTATTGGCGCCCATTGCGGCGCGCAGCGCCGCAACGGCGGCGCGCACGTCGGGGGCAGCGGTCACGGCGGTCACTACGGCGACATGCCGCGCACCGCGCCGCACCACCTCGGCGATGTTGTGCGTCTTGATGCCGCCCATGCAGGTGAAGGGGATGCGCAGCAGCGGCGCGACGCGCGCGATCATTTCCGGGCCGACCGGCCCGGCGGACGCGGCCTTGGTGCCCGTGGGGAAAATTGGCCCGATGTTCACATAACTGGCTCCGGCATCCTGTGCGGCGGCGGATTGCGGGCCGGCGGTTTGCGCTGCGGGCTGGA